>NZ_JBCGFB010000021.1:0-70369 GCF_038752175.1 Nocardia sp. No.11
CCACCCCGCCCGCGCCGAGGACGGTGCCCTCGAGGACCGCGCGCACCGGCACCCGGCCCGTCGCGTCGACCGCGCCGTGCCTGCTCAGCCAGTGCCGGACGGTGTCGGGCACCTCGTGCAGCGCCGCGAAGACCCGCCTGCCGTCGGCGAGCGCGGCCAGGGCCGCCGTGTGCCTGCCGGGGAGTTCGGCGCCCGCTTCGTCGTAGAGCGCGGCGAAACGCACCGAGAGTCCGGGGGCGACAGCCGGATTCGGATGCACCCGCGACAGCACCGGCGCCAACCCGTAGGCGCTGGAGAATTCCATCCCGGACAGCTCGGCGCCGGCCTCGGCCGCCATCAGCAGGCCCTCGCCGGTGTTCACCTCGGTCCCGGCGCCGCCGGACAGGAACGCGCAGCCACCGGTGGCCACCACCACCGCGCCCGCCCGGATGGTCCACGGCCGGAACCGGTTGTGCCGCTGGATGCCCGCGGCACCGACCACCGTGCCCGCCGGATCGACGAGCAGTTGCAGCGCCGGATGGTGATCGAGGATGCGCACGCCCGCCTCGAGCGCGCCCCGGCGCAGCCTGCGCAGGTAGCTCGCGCCGTCGAGGTGCACCACCGGCGGATCGACGCCCGCGGTGTCGGGCACCCGGTTCCTGGTGCCGGACCAGACCCGCAGGCGGCGGTGGGTCTCGTCGGCGACCCGGTGCAGCCAGTCGGCGTCACCCAGGCCACCGCCGCGGACCAGCGCCGTGTCCACCACGTCGGCACGGCTGTGACCAGGAGCGACGTCCCAGATCATGGTGCTGCCGTAGACCGAGGGCCCACTCGACCCGCACCTGCTCTTGTCGACGAGGACGACCCTGGCCCCCGCGGTCGCGGCCGAGACGGCGGCCCAGAGCCCGGCGGGTCCACCGCCCAGGATCAGAACATCCGTCTCGATGTTGCTCACAAAGAGAAATATTCGGGGACAGTTCACCCGGGCGCAACCATTACGCGCTCGTCAACTCCACCATTGTGTCCAAAGCAGTACACCGGTCGTGATCATCACGACCGCCGAGGCGGTGAACGCGGCGACGCCCCGGCTCCGATCGGCGTAGAGCTGGGCGGCCACGACGACCACCGCCGCGAGCACATGCCAGGTCAGCGATTCGGCGCCCGGCCCGGGGAAGTCCCGGCGCGAACCCATCACCGCGGCCCCGATCACCACGCACAGCAACGCGACCACTCCGCCCGCGACCAGGCCGCTGAACCCGCGCACCAGCGTCACGGGGCGATCACCGGCACCCCGCTCGCCTTGCCGATCAGCGCCTCGAACTGTTCGGGATCGGTCCGGCAGGCGCCGATCTCGATGGTCTTGTTGCTGCCGTGGTAGTCCGACGACCCCGTGCGCAGCAGGCCGAGTTCGGCTGAGAGGTCGGTCAGGACCGCGCGATCGGCGGCGCTGTGGTCCGGGTGGTCGATCTCGAGACCGCCCAGGCCGAGGGCGGCCAGGTCGCGGATCTCGTCGAGGGCGAGCAGCCTGCCGCGCTTGCGCGCCCGCACATGGGCCAGCACGCTGACCCCGCCCGCGGCCGCGATCAGTCCGACCGCGCGGGTCAGCGGGGTGTCGGCCTTCTCGGCGTAGTACGGGCCGTGCGGGGCCAGCAGTTCCTGGAACGCGGCGTCGACGCTCTCGACCACCCCGGCCTCGACCAGCGCCCGCGCCAGATGCGGACGACCGGCCGCCGGGCCCGCGCCGGCCAGCACCGCGTCGGGATCGATGGGCAGCCCGTCGGCGACCATCTTGTCGGCCATCGCGCGCACCCGGGCCACCCGCTCGGCGCGCAGGCGTTCGCGTTCCTCGGCGAAGCCGGCGTCGGCGGGATCGAACAGGTAGGCCAGCAGATGCACCGGGACGGGCCAGCCGTCCTCGCCCATCCCCTGGCACGACATCTCCATGCCGCGCACCAGCGTCAGTCCCGGCGGGCGCGCCGCCTCGGCCTCGGCCCAGCCCGCGGTGGTGTCGTGATCGGTGATCGCGACGACGTCGAGGCCGGCCGCGGCGGCGTTGCGCACCAGCTCGGCCGGGCTGTCGGTGCCGTCGGACGCCGTCGAATGGGTATGCAGATCAATGCGCACACCCTCAGTCTTACAGTGCCGTCTCGACCGGCGCGCGGTCCTCCACCGAGACAGCGCGGGCCGTAGCATCCACCTCGTGCCTTCGCTACCGCAGATGCCGTCATTCCGTGGGCCGAGCCGGGCCGGTCCGGCGCGGCCGCGGATTCCCGTGCCGACCGCGCGGGCCATCGTCGACTGCGGGGTCTACGTCGACGGGAAACGCCTACCGGGTCACTTCACGCCGCAGCAGGCGCTGGCCGAGGCGAGCAAGACCGAGACCGGATTCGTCTGGCTCGGGCTGCACGACCCCGACGAGGGACAGATGAACGAGGTCGCCGCGATCTTCGGCCTGCACCCGCTGGCGGTGGAGGACGCGGTGCAGGGCAGGCAGCGTCCCAAGCTCGAGCGCTACGACAACACGCTGTTCCTGGTGCTGCGCACCGTCAGCTATGTCGAGCACGACATCCACGCGATCAGCGAGATCGTCGAGACCGGCGACATCATGGTCTTCACCGGACCGCATTTCGCGATCACCGTGCGCCACGGCGAGCACACCGGGCTGGCCGGGGTGCGCCATGACCTGGAGGGCAAGCCCGACCAGCTGCGGCTGGGCCCGTGCTCGGTGCTGCACACCGTCGCCGACCACGTCGTCGATTCCTACGTCGACGTCTCGGAATCGGTCGAGTCCGACATCGACGAGATGGAGGAGGCCGTGTTCACCCCCGCCTCCAAGATCGGCATCGGGTCGATCTACCAGCTCAAGCGCGAAGTGGTCGAATTGCGCAGGGCCGTCTCACCGTTGGGGCAGCCGCTGCAGATGCTCGTGCACAGCCAGGACATTCCGGTGCCCAAGGAGATCCGCCGCTATCTGCGCGACGTCGCCGACCACCACACCACCGTCACCGAGCACATCACCTACTTCGACGAATCGCTGAGCGGCCTGGTCAACGCGGCGCTGGCCAAGATCAGCGTCCAGCAGAACACCGACATGCGCAAGATCGCCGCCTACGCCGCCATGGCCGCCGTGCCCACCATGATCGCCGGCGTCTACGGCATGAACTTCGACTACATGTGGGAACTGCACCAGCCGTGGGGCTATCCGGCGGTGCTGATCATCATGGTCGTCGTCTGCGGGGTGCTGTTCCGCAGTTTCCGCCGCAGCAAGTGGATCTAGAGGTTCACCGCACCGCGCGCGGGGTCGCGGATGTCGATGCCCGCTTCGGCCCACGCGTCGCGCAGGGCCTGGGCGCCGCGGACGCGGACCCAGGCGGCTTCGGTCGCGGTGATCGGGGTGACGCTGAGATACCGCACCGGCTCGGCGGGTTCGGGCAGGGCGATCTCGGTGATGTCGCTCTCGCCGAGCAGGACCGCGGTGAAGGTGGCGTTGTGCCACAGCGGTTCACCCAGGTCGAGCAGCGCGTCCGCCTGGAGCACAACGCCTTCCACCGACGGGGTCGCGACGAGCACGCCCAGCGAGCGCGCGACGCCCGCCTGCGGGCCCGCGCTCAGCAGCAGGGTCAGCACCAGTTCGGCGCGCGGGCCGCGGACGGGGTCGGCCAGCAGATCGGCGGGATCGCCCATCGGATGGCGTGATCCGCCCAGCGTCGCGTAATGCACCGCGTCGTCGCCGGGGATGCGCAGGATCTCGATCGGTTCCAGGCCGAGGAAGGTCACCGAGGCCGAGTCGACCCGGGCGCGCTCCACGCCGTAGTGGTCCAGCACCGCGGTGCGGACCGTGTCCACCACATCCATTGCGTCACAGGGCCAATCGGGCCAGCATGTCGCGGGCGCGCTCGGCGGTCTTCGGGTCGCACAGCACGTCGTAGCGGCCGGCCACCAGCTGCATGGTCGAGGCGAAATCGCGCTGGCCCTTGGTGGCCGCGTACGGGATCGAGGTGGTGATCACGCCGAACACGATGCCGCCCAGCAGGCCGACGACCAGCGGGCCGAGGGCGCCGCCGGTGGTGGTGAACAGACTCAGCAGCAGGCCGAGGAACAGGCCCAGCCACGCGCCCGAGACCACGCCGCCGCCGATGACCTTGCCCCAGGTCAGCCGGTACAGCACCCGCTCGACCTGCATGAGGTCGACGCCGACGATGGTCACGTCCTGCACCGGGAACTGTCCGTCGGCCAGGTAATCGACCGCGCGCTGCGCCTCGGCGTAGGTCGGATACGAGCCGACCGGCCAGCCCGACGGCGGCGTCGGCAACGCCTGCCGTCCGCGATTCGGGTTGCCCAAGGGATTCGTCATAGTCCCATTCTGCTAGTTCTGGACCGGCTGTGGCGGAGTGAAACGCGTTGTGCGTGTCATTCCCGCAGCTCGCCCCTTCTCCGCTATGACCTGCGCCATCTTCGCGCTGGCTTCGTCGATCATCTCATCCCCCAGCATGACGGCGCCACGAGCGCCGCCGGCGTCGGAGGTGTGGAAGGCGTAGGCCTCCAGGATCAGCTCGGCGCGGTCGTAGTCGCCCTGGCGCGGGCTGAAGATCTCGTTGCAGGCGTCGATCTGATCGGGGTGCAGCACCCACTTGCCGTCGAAGCCGAGCGCGGCGGTGCGTCCGGCCGCCCGGCGGAATCCGTCGACATCGCGGACCTGCAGGTAGGGACCGTCGATCGCCTGCAGGCCGTGCGCGCGGGCGGCGAGCAGGATGGTCATCAGGATGTGGTGGTAGGCGTCGCCGACGTCGTACCCCACCGGCTGCTCGCCCACCACCAGCGTGCGCATATTGATACTGGCCATGAAATCGGCCGGGCCGAACACCAGCGCCTGCACCCGTGGGCTGGCCGTGGCGATCGCGTCGATATTGCGCAGGCCGAGCGCGTTCTCGAGCTGCGGTTCGATCCCGATCCGGCCGACCTCGAGCCCGCTCGCCTTCTCCAGCTGGGTGAGCAGCAGGTCCAGCGCGTGAACCTGGCCCGCGTCGGTCACCTTGGGCAGCAGGATCGCGTCGATCGCCGCGCCCGCGCCCTCGACGACGCTGATCACGTCGGCGTAGGTCCAAGCGGTCGACCAGTCGTTGACCCGGACCACCCGCAGCTGCGCGCCCCAGCCCGGTTCGTTGAGCGCGGCGACGATATTCGCCCTGGCCGCGGTCTTGGCGCCGGGCGCGACGGCGTCCTCGAGGTCGAGGAAGACCTCGTCCACCGGCAGGCCCTTGGCCTTGGCGATCATCTTCGGATTGCTGCCGGGTACGGCCAATACTGAGCGGCGGGGCTTCATGGGCCCTCCTCCTTCGTTCGTCACACCGGCCGTGGCGTGTGGTGACCGGCCGTTGTGGACCGCCTAGCCTGAGGGTCATGGCAACCACCAGGGTGTACGTCGCCCGGCTCGCCGGCCTGACGGTGCTGGGTCCGGACGGGGAGTCTATCGGCCGGGTCCGCGATGTCGTCGTGGCCGTGCGGCACGGACGGCAACAACCACGGGTGCACGGCCTGGTCGTCGAATTGGTCACCCGGCGGCGGATTTTCGTGCCGATGCTGCGCGTCACCGCGATCGAACCGGGCATCGTCACCCTCAACACCGGCACCGTCAGCCTGCGGCGATTCGCCCAGCGGCCCGGCGAGATGCTGGCGCTGGCCCAGATCGTGGACTCGCAGGTGCGGGTGAACGATCCCGGACTGCCGGATCTGGACGGCGTCGACGTCCATGTGGCCGACCTGGGCATCGAGCAGACCAGGACCAGGGATTGGGTGATCGGCCGGGTCGCGGTGCGCGGGCACCGGCGGATCGGGCGCAGGCGCACCGTGCACGTGGTGGACTGGTCGCAGGTCGAGGGCCTGACCCCGGCCGAGGTCGGCAGACCAGGCCAGGACGTCACGACGCTGCTCGAACAGTTCGAGGGGTTGCGCGCGGCCGACGTCGCGCACCGCCTGCGGGAGCTGCCGGAGAAACGCCGGGTCGAGGTGGCGATCGCCCTGGACGACGAACGCCTCGCCGACGTCGTCCAGGAACTGCCCGACGACGATCAGGTCGACCTGCTCGGCCACCTCGAGGTGCGCCGCGCGGCCGACGTGCTCGAGGCGATGGACCCCGACGACGCCGCCGACCTGCTGGGCGAGCTGCCCGAGAGCGAAGCCGAATCCCTGCTGGCCCTGATGGACCCGGAGGAATCCGAGCCGGTCCGCAGGCTGCTGGCGCACTCCCCCGATACCGCGGGCGGTCTGATGACGCCCAAACCGGTCGTGCTCAGCCCGTCGACCACCGTCGCCGAGGCGCTGGCCCGGGTCCGTGACCCCGACCTGACCCCGGCGCTGGCCTCGATGGTCTTCGTCGTTCGCCCACCCACGGCGACCCCCACCGGCCGCTACCTGGGCTGCGTGCACATCCAGCAGTTGCTGCGGGAACCGCCGGCGCACCTGGTCGGCGGAATCGTCGACACCGACCTGATGCCGCTGGCGCCGGAACTGCCGCTCTCGGCGGTGACCCGGTACTTCGCCACCTACAACCTGGTCAGCGGCCCGGTCGTCGACGCGGAGAATCATCTGCTCGGTGCGGTGACCGTCGACGACGTCCTCGATCACCTGCTGCCCGAGGACTGGCGCGAAGAAGAAGAGCAGACGTTCGCCCATGCCGAAAGGGTCCCGCGTGAGTGAGAAGAACCCGGCCCGTCAGCGGCTGGAAACCCCGGTCGGCTCCCGGTTCACCCTCGACTGGGACTCCGAGGCGTTCGCGCGCAGCAGTGAGCGCGTGGCACGGTTCCTCGGGACCGGGCGATACCTGGCGATCCAGACGATCATCGTCATCGTCTGGATCGTGCTCAATGTGTTCGTGGTCGCGCTGCGCTGGGACCCGTACCCGTTCATCCTGCTCAATCTGGCCTTCTCCACGCAGGCCGCCTACGCGGCGCCGCTGATCCTGCTGGCGCAGAACCGCCAGGACAACCGGGACAAGGTCTCGCTCGAGGAGGACCGCAGCCGGGCCGCGCAGACCAAGGCCGACACCGAGTTCCTCGCCCGCGAGCTGGCCGCGCTGCGGCTGGCCGTCGGCGATGTCGCCACCCGCGACTACCTGCGCCGCGAGCTCGAGGAGATCAAGGACGTGCTCGACCGGATCGACGCGGTCACCACGCCCGACGGCGCGCCGAAGCCGGAGAAGAAGCGAAAAGCCGTCCGCAAGAAAACCTCCGGTCAAATGCCCTCTGCTGCCCCGGTTTCGCCAGGTGGTTCAGACGAGTAACCGGAAATGCTCTACAACTTCCTGACCGGTAGGTAACCTGGATCACGTTGTTCCGGGCGGGCCGGAGGGGGACTCTGCGGTGCCGCTGCTTCGACGTAAAGGGTTGGTGTGGCCGTGCGAATCTCTGCTCCGATAACGATGTCGGCCCTTGTCGTCGCTGGACTCGTCGCCTCCGGGTCGGCCGTGCAGACCGCGACGCCGAGCACCGCCCCCACCGCGCCCGAGGCTCTGCTCGCCGCGACCGCGAGCACCACCGAGGACACCCCGGAGACCGATCCGTCCGAGATCGTCGGGCTGCTGCCGATCGCGCAGGAGGCGCCGCGCAAGCTGCGCGCGCTGTCCCCGTCCGCGAACAGTCTGGCCCCCTTCGCCGGGACGGTTCCGTTGCAGAGCATCTCGCTGCCCACCGGCAGTGGCGCGCTCGGCATCCCCGAGATCGTGCTCGCCGCCTACCGCAACGCGGAGCTGGCGCTCGAGACCGCCCAGCCCGGCTGCGGGCTCACCTGGAACCTGCTGGCCGGCATCGGCCGCATCGAGTCCGGGCACGCCAGCAGCGGCCGCACCGACGCCGCGGGCACCTCGACCACGCCGATCTTCGGCCCCGCGCTCGACGGCACCCTGCCGGGCAACGAAATCATCAAGGAAGCCGACGGCGGGTTCGTGCGGGCCGTCGGCCCGATGCAGTTCCTGCCGAGCACCTGGGCGCTCTACGCCGCCGACGGCAACGGCGACGGCACCGCCGACCCGCACAATGTCTTCGACGCCGCGCTGGCCGCGGGCAAGTACCTGTGCTCGGGCGGGCTGAACCTGCGCGACGCCTCGCAGGAACTGCGCGCGGTGCTGCGCTACAACAACTCGATGTCCTACGCGGCCAATGTGCTCAGCTGGTCGGCGGCCTACCGCACCGGTGGCGCGCCGAGCTCGGTCGCCATCTCCCCCGACATCGTGCCGCCGGGCAGCGCGCCGATGGTCTCGCCGAATGTGCTGGCCGCCTCGACCGACGCGCCGGTCACCGCGGCGCCGCCGTCGACGACCAACCAGCTGCCGCCGAACACGCCGAAGGTGACCACGCCAACCCAGGTGATGATCACCCTGCCCGGCCTGCCGCCGATCCCCTGCGGCATCTTCTGCCCGGCTCCGGTCGCACCGGCTCCCGAGGTGTGTGTGAGCGATCCGGCGCCGGCCCAGATGCCGAACCCGCTCGAGCCGGCCAAGCCCGTCGAGCAGACCTTCGGCGCTGCGGCGCCGAAGGATCCGGCGCAACCCGAGCAGACCGACCCCGCGCAGCAGGCGGCCGAGCAGCAGGCCACGGCGCCGGTGTGCACCCCGGCCCAGACCGCCGAGCCCGCGCCCGCCGAGTCGAAGGCCCCCGCCCCGGAGAAGACGCCGGAGCCCGGCATCGAGCCGACCGAGGCGCCCGCGCCCGTCGAGCAGGCGCCGGCGGCGCCCACGCCGCCGCCGGGGATCACGTTGCCGTTCAACATCGTCATCCCGCTGCCGCCCGGTCCGGCGGTCCCCTAGAAATCAAACCGAAATACAGGTCACGGAGGGGTAACAAAAAGGTCTCGGGTGCGGTAATCTCTTCTCATCCAACACGGTTGAGGAGGGCACCACACAGTGGGTCGTCATCGGAAACAGCCTGCTACGACGGTTCGACGTAGCTCGCTCATCGCACTGACCGGATTGGTCCCCGCCGGACTCGTGGCCGTTACCGCCGCCGCGACCGACGCGACCATCGCCAGCAACGCCGCTGTCGAGCACGACCTGCCCGGCGCCGACGCCGAGGCCGCGCCGGAGCTCGTGGCCGCACCGCAGGCCGATATCACCGAGGTCGCCCACGCCGAGGCGCGCCAGTCGCCCTCGGCCGCGCCGGTCGTGAAAACCGTTGCGCTGCCGGATGATCGCGCGGCCGCCGATCTCCCGGCCGGCCCGCTGGGCATCCCGGGCATCGCGGTCGCCGCCTACCAGAGCGCCGAACAGCAACTGGCCGTGGAGAATCCGACCTGCGGGATGTCCTGGTCGCTGCTGGCCGGCATCGGCCGGGTGGAGTCCACCCACGCGTACGGCAAGGCCGACGCGGACGGCAACCCGATCAAGGCCGTCTACGGTCCGGTCCTGGACGGCAGCCTGTACGGCAACAACGTCATCCACGACAGCGACGGCGGTGAACTCGACGGCCTCGGCGGCTACGACCGCGCCATCGGCCCCATGCAGTTCCTGCCCGAGACCTGGCACCGCTACGCCGCCGACGGCAACGCCGACGGCATCGCCGACCCGCAGAACCTGTTCGACGCCGCCCTCACCGCGGGCCGCTACCTCTGCGACGGCGGCCTCAACATGCGCGACCTCTCCCAGCAGTCCAAGGCGATCCTGCGCTACAACAACTCCATGGCCTATGTAGCCAACGTCATGGCCTGGTCGACCTCCTACTCCAGCGGCATGGCCCCCAAGCCCTCGGACCTCCCCCGCATCTGACCTGAGAGGACATGGCCCCGCCGAGGGCGCTCGAATGAGCAGCAGCATAAAATCGGGCATATGCCAGTGATTACGGAAGCGGATGTGCGGGCCGCGCTCGCGAAGGTCGACGACCCGGAGATCCGCAAGCCGATCACCGAGTTGGGCATGGTCAAGAGCATCGCCATCGCCGACAGCGGTGACGTGCACGTCGAGGTGTATCTGACGACGTCGGGCTGCCCGCTGCGGACCGAGATCGTCCAGCGGGTGACCAAGGCCGTCGCCGATGTGCCCGGCGCCGGTGCGGTGACCGTGGATCTCGACGTGATGAGCGACGAGCAGCGCACCGAGCTGCGCAAGTCGCTGCGCGGCGACTCGGCCGAACCGGTGATCCCGTTCGCCCAGCCCGGATCGCTGACCCGCGTCTACGCCGTCGCTTCCGGCAAGGGCGGCGTCGGCAAGTCCAGCGTCACCGCCAACCTGGCCGTCGCGCTGGCCCAGCGTGGCCTGTCGGTCGGCGTGCTCGACGCCGACATCTACGGCCACTCGATCCCGCGCATGCTCGGCACCGACGCCCGCCCGACCCAGGTCGAGCGGATGATCATGCCGCCGATGGCCTACGACGTGAAGATGATCTCGATCGCGCAGTTCACCCAGGGCAACACGCCCGTGGTGTGGCGCGGTCCGATGCTGCACCGCGCGCTGCAGCAGTTCCTCGCCGACGTGTTCTGGGGCGACTTGGACGTGCTGCTGCTCGACCTGCCGCCCGGCACCGGCGACGTCGCGATCTCCATCGCGCAGCTGATCCCCAGCGCCGAGATCCTGGTCGTCACCACCCCGCAGATCGCCGCCGCCGAGGTGGCCGAGCGCGCGGGCGCGATCGCCCTGCAGACCCGTCAGCGAATCGCCGGCGTGGTGGAGAACATGTCCTGGCTGGACCTGCCCGACGGCACCCGGATGGAGCTCTACGGCTCCGGCGGCGGCCAGGTCGTGGCCGATCGGCTGACCCGCGCGGTGGGCTCGACGGTGCCGCTGCTCGGCCAGATCCCGATCGAGCAGGCCCTGCGCGAGGGCGGCGACGCCGGTACCCCGATCGTCCTCGGCGACCCGGACAACCCGGCCGCCAAGGCCCTGCGCGAGGTCGCCGACAAGCTGGCCGTCCGCAAGCGCGGCCTGGCGGGCATGTCACTGGGCATCGATACGACCCGGCACCTCTGAGCCTGGGGTTGTCGGTGGGGGTGCTTAGGCTGTCTACATGCTGACGCTGCTGCTCTATGTGCTGATCGTCGGACTGGTCGCGGCCATGTTGTTCCTCGTGGCGAGCGCGGTGTTCGGCCGGTCCGAGGAACTCGGGCCGCTGCCCGAGGGCACGACGGCCACGGTGCTGCCCGCCCACGGCGTCACCGGCGCCGACGTGCGCGCGTTGCGGTTCCAGCAGGTCGTGCGCGGCTACAAGGCCGGCGAGGTCGACTGGGCGCTGGGCAGGCTGGCCGAGCGGATCGACGAACTCGAACTCGAGCTGGCGCAGGTGCGGCAGTGGCAGGCGCAGGTCGCCGCGGGCCAGGACCGCCCGTGACCGAGCTCGCCGACGACGGGTACGAGCGCTGCCCCTGGTCGACCGGCTCGGCGCTGTATCGCGACTACCACGACACCGAGTGGGGCAAGCCCCTGCACGGCGACGACGCGCTGTTCGAACGGCTGTGCCTCGAGGCCTTCCAGTCCGGCCTGGCCTGGATCACCATCTTGCGGAAGCGGCCCGCGTTCCGCGCGGCGTTCGCCGACTTCGAGATCGCGAAGGTCGCCGAGTTCGGCGACGCCGACCGCGAGCGACTGCTGGCCGACGCGGGCATCGTCCGCAACCGCGCCAAGATCGACGCGGTGATCGCCAACGCTCGGGTTGCTCGGGACCTGCCGGTGGGCTTGGACGAGCTGCTGTGGTCCTTCGCCCCCGCGCCACGCCCGCGGCCGGCGACGATCGCGGATGTGCCCGCCACCACACCCGAATCCATTGCTCTGGCAAAGGAATTGAAGCGCCGAGGCTTCGTCTTCGTCGGCCCGACGACGGCGTATGCCCTCATGCAGGCGACCGGGATGGTCGACGATCACCTGGAGGTTTGCTGGGTGCGCCAGGCCGCGAACGGAACCGACTCGCGAGTCACATTTCGTACTCAGGTGTCCGTCCGAGACGGCAATAGGGAAGAATAGGACCGGTGTGGCCCGCCGAACACCCGGCGAGCCCGCTGGTTGGCGACAACCGGCAGACGAGAATCAGTGCGCAGACAGACCGCGCAGATCTGGAGGGAGCAGAGGATGGCGGCCATGAAGCCCCGTACCGGGGACGGTCCCCTCGAGGCAACCAAGGAAGGTCGTGGAATCGTCATGCGGGTTCCACTCGAGGGTGGCGGGCGTCTGGTCGTCGAACTCACACCGGACGAGGCTGCGGCGCTCGGTGACGAATTGAAGAGCGTCACCAGCTGACGGCACTCACCGAGGTGGCCGCACTCCTGGCCTGCCCGGAGTGCGGTGACGAACTGCAACCGCGCGATCGCGCGCTGCGCTGCGGTACCGGCCACAGCTTCGACATCGCCCGACAGGGCTATGTCGGGCTGCTGACCGGCGCAGCGACGAAGATGACCGGCGACACCGCCGATATGCTCGACGCCCGCGCCGCTTTCCAGGGCGCGGGACACTTCGCCCCCATCGCCGCGGCCGCGACGCACGCTTTCACCGCGGCACCCGCGCCCGACCTGCCCGACGCCCAGGTGATCCTCGAGGTCGGCGCCGGCACCGGCTACTACCTCGCCACGATCCTGGCCGCCGAGCCCGGGTTCGCCGGCATCGCGCTCGATGTCGCCAAGCCCGCCGCGCGCCGGGCCGCTCGCGCGCACCCGCGCCTGGCCTCGGTGCTGGCCGACGCCTGGCGCGGTCTGCCGATCCGCGACCACTCTCTGGCCGGCGTGCTGTCGGTGTTCGCCCCGCGCAACCCCACCGAGGTCGCCCGGGTGCTCGCGCCCGGTGGCAGCTTCGTGGTGGTCACGCCCACCGTCGACCACCTGAACGAGCTCGTCGGCCCGCTCGGCATGGTCCGCGTCGACCCCGACAAGGAGCGCAGGCTCGCCGATTCGCTCGCGGGGCTGTTCACCCGCTCCGCGCACACCCGGGTCGAGTTCGGGATGAAGCTGTCCCGGCGCGACGTCACCGACGTCATCGCGATGGGCCCCTCGGCCTTCCACGGCACCCCGGCCGACGATCCCCGCATCGCGGCGCTCCCCGACGTCACCGAGGTCACCGCCGCGGTCACGGTCTCGACCTACCGTCCGGCGAGCTGACCGCGCTCGACGGGCCGACCGCCCAGGATCGCGACCGCTGCGCGACGAACCGCGTCGCGGCTACTTCAGCACGCTGCGGTACACCTCGACGGCCTGCTCGGCGATTCGCGCCCAATCGAATTCCGCGATGGCGCGCGCCCGCCCGGCGTCACCGTAGCGCCGCGCCAGCTCCGGATCGCCCGCCACCGCGTTGACGGCGGCGGCCAGCCCGCGTTCGTACTCTGCCGTCGACCCCGCGTCGTAGTGCACGAGCCGACCGGTGACCCCGTCGTCGACGACCTCCGGGATGCCGCCCACATCGGAGGCGACGACCGCGGTGGCACAGGCCATAGCCTCCAGGTTGACGATGCCGAGCGGTTCGTAGACCGAGGGACAGACGAACACCGCGGAGGCGGTGAGGATCTGGCGGACCTGCTCGGTCGGCAGCATCTCCTTGACCCAGAACACGTTGCCGCGCTCGCGCTGCAACCCGTCGACGGCGGCGGCGATCTCGAGTTCGAGTTCCCTGGTATCGGCCGCACCGGCGCACAGGACCAGCTGGATGTCGGGATCGAAATCGGCGGCCGCGGCGAGCAGGTGGCCGACCCCCTTCTGCCGGGTGATCCGCCCGACGAAGGACACGATCGGCAGCTCGGCACGCACCCCGAGCCGTTCCAGCACGGGGGCCTCGTCGCCGGCGGGTGCGCCCGGATGCCAGACCGTGGCGTCGATGCCGTTGTGCACCACGTGGACCCGGCCCGGGTCGATCGCCGAATAGGCGTCGAGCACGTCGTGGCGCATGCCCTCGCTCACCGCGATCACGGCGTCGGCGTACTCCATCGCGTTGCGTTCCGACCACGACGAGAGCCGGTACCCGCCGCCGAGCTGCTCGGCCTTCCACGGCCTGCGCGGTTCCAGCGAATGCGCGGTGAGGATGTGCGGAATGCCATAGAGCGCGCCGGCGAGATGGCCCGCGAGCCCCGCGTACCAGGTGTGCGAGTGGACCACGTCGACGGCGCCGACCGCGTCGGCCATCCGCAGCTGCGCCGACATCATCTGCAACGCGGCGTTGGCGGCGTAGAGCTCGGGGTCGGGCCGATGCACGACGGCGCCGGTGCGCGGCGCGCCCATACAGTGCACGGTCACCTCGGCCAGCGCGCGCAGCCGGGCGGTGAGTTCGGTGACATGAACTCCCGCACCGCCGTAGACCTCGGGCGGGTATTCCCGGGTCAGCATGGCGACCCGCAGCTGTTGCGCCGGCTCCTGGTCGCTGTCGGTGCCATAACTCACTGGTCCAAATTAGACCCTCGGGTCGACATGAGCCACCGTTGTGCCGCCCAGCCTGTACTTTGAGCAGGGTGAGGAGCCAGCCGCACGTACTCGGGATCGTGCTCGCCGGTGGCGAGGGCAAACGACTGTTTCCGCTCACCGCAGACAGGGCCAAGCCCGCGGTTCCGTTCGGCGGCGCGTACCGGCTGATCGATTTCGTCCTGAGCAATCTCGTCAACGCGGGATACCTGCGCCTGTGCGTGCTCACCCAGTACAAGTCGCATTCGCTGGATCGCCACATCTCGCAGACCTGGCGGCTGTCCGGTTTCACCGGCGAGTACATCACCCCGGTGCCTGCCCAGCAGCGCCTCGGGCCGCGCTGGTACACCGGCAGCGCCGACGCGATCATGCAGTCGCTCAACCTGATCTACGACGAGGACCCCGACTACATCGTCGTCTTCGGCGCCGACCACGTGTACCGGATGGACCCGGAGCAGATGGTCGCCAGCCACATCGCCTCCGGCGCCGGGGTGACCGTCGCGGGCATCCGGGTGCCGCGCAGCGAGGCGAGCGCGTTCGGCTGCATCGACTCCGACGAGTCCGGCCGGATCACCCAGTTCCTGGAGAAGCCCGCGCATCCGCCCGGTACCCCCGACGACCCGAACGTGACGTTCGCGTCGATGGGCAACTACGTGTTCACCACCCGGGTGCTGGTCGACGCGATCCGCGCCGACGCCGAGAACTCCGACTCCGACCACGACATGGGCGGCGACATCATTCCCGCGCTGGTCGCCGCGGGGAAGGCCGCGGTCTACGACTTCGCCGACAACGAGGTGCCCGGCGCCACCGAGCGCGACCGCGGGTACTGGCGTGACGTCGGGACCATCGACGCCTTTTACGACGCGCACATGGACCTGGTCTCGGTGCACCCGGTGTTCAACCTCTACAACAAGCACTGGCCGATCCGCGGCGCCGCCGAGAACCTGCCGCCCGCCAAGTTCGCCAGGGGCGGGCTGGCGCAGGAGTCGATCGTGGGGGCCGGCTCGATCCTGTCGGCGGCCACCGTCCGCAATTCGGTGCTCAGTTCGAACGTGATGATCGACGACGGCGCCACCGTCGAGGGCAGCGTGCTGATGCCGGGGGTGCGGATCGGGAAGGGCGCGGTCGTGCGGCACGCGATCCTGGACAAGAACGTCGTGGTCGGCGAGGGCGAGATCATCGGTGTCGACCTGGATCGCGACCGGGAGCGGTTCGCGGTCAGCCACGGCGGGGTGGTCACCGTCGGCAAGGGGATCTGGGTCGGCTAGCAGCGCGAAGCGCAGAGCAGCCCGTCACCGATCGGGATCAGCACGCTGGTGAGGTCGGGGTTCTCCGCGATGGCCCTGGTGGCCGCCCGCACCGCCTGCGTGGCCGGGTCGCGCTGGGATTGGTCGGGCACGCGACCGCCGAGCAACGCGTTGTGCAGGATGAACGCGCCGCCTTCGCGCAGCAGCCGGACGCCCTGTTCGACGTAGTGCGGGTGTTCCATGGGGGCCGCGTCGACGAAGACGAGGTCGTAGGCGCCGTCGGCGAGCCGAGGTAGGACGTCGAGAGCGCGGCCGTTGATCAGCCGGGTGCGCGCGGGCGGGATCTCCGCGGTGCGGAAGGCCTCCTTGGCCGCGCGCTGGTGCTCGGGCTCGGAGTCGATCGTGGTGAGCGTGCCGTCCTCGCGCATGCCGTCGAGCAGCCATAATCCGCTCACCCCGGCGCCGGTGCCCACCTCGACGACCGCGCGGGCGCCCAACATCTGCGCGTACATGCTCAGCAGGGCGCCGACGGAGGCGGGCACGGGCACCGCGCCCAGCTCGGTGGCCCGCTCGCGCGCGTCGAGGAGGATTTCGTCCTCGACGACGGACTCCTCCACATAGGCCAGGTTCCGCTCCACGTTCGATGCCACAGCTATGAGGCTAGGGCACCGGAGGGGTCTGTGTATTCAGCGAATGCGCCGATCGCCCCGAGTGTCGCGCACCGATCGAACAATTGCCGCAAGTTTGCGGAAAGGTCACGAAGGGGCTGGAACTGCTGCTTTCCGCGTGCCGGCGGGACTAGGGTCGGCATCGATAAGGATTCTCAGGACACACTCAGGATCTCCACATCTGACCCATATCGGGGCAGGAAATAGTTGCCCTACGCAAGACCAGCCGATCGCGGCGGGTACGAGACGCGGGAACAACCTCACACAGTTGCTGGTTGATTCCGATAGCAAGGTTCGCTGACCCGGACCGGTGTGGTTTCGTGCCAGCGGTCCCGAGTAGGAGGTGTCCCATCCCGATGGTAGACACGGCGCGTCACGCCACACCGACCGATCAGACTCTCCCCGCCGATCTCCTCGCCGCCGACGGCGAGCAGCTCGACGCCGAACTCACCGGCACCGCAGCCTTCGACGCGACCGGTGACCGCACGGTCATGCCCTCCTGGGACGAACTCGTCCGCGAACACGCCGACCGGGTGTATCGCCTGGCCTACCGCCTCTCCGGCGACGCCCAGGACGCCGAGGACCTCACCCAGG
This sequence comes from Nocardia sp. No.11, assembly GCF_038752175.1. Classification (NCBI taxonomy): domain Bacteria; kingdom Bacillati; phylum Actinomycetota; class Actinomycetes; order Mycobacteriales; family Nocardiaceae; genus Nocardia; species Nocardia sp. No.11. The sequence continues at coordinate 16,838 of NZ_JBCGFB010000021.1, forward strand.
AGACCTTCATCCGGGTGTTCCGCTCGCTGCAGAACTATCAGCCGGGCACCTTCGAGGGCTGGTTACACCGCATCACCACGAACCTGTTCCTGGACATGGTCCGCCGCCGCAACCGCATCCGCATGGAGGCGCTGCCGGAGGACTACGACCGGGTCCCCGCCGAGGGCCCGACGCCCGAGGAGTCCTACCACGACGCCCGTCTGGATCCCGACCTGCAGAAAGCCCTGGACTCACTGGCGCCGGAGTTCCGTGCCGCCGTGGTCCTGTGTGACATCGAAGGCCTGTCCTACGAGGAGATCGGCGCGACGCTCGGCGTGAAACTGGGCACCGTACGCAGCCGGATCCATCGTGGGCGGCAGGCACTGCGCGAATACCTTGCGCATAATGGAACTGAGCAGCGGTACTCCGCTGACGCCTACGCAGGGTGACGCAGTTGTCGGCGTCACCGGGCCTCTCGGTTGATGTCGGTCGGAAGGAAGAACTCCGCATGAGCGTGGACCCCAGTGCCTCAGGTCGTACCCCGCGCTTTCAGCCCACCGAGCACCTGGCCAGCGAGGCGATCGCGGCCTATGTCGACGGCGAGCTGCGCATGAACGCGTACCTGCGCGCCGCCCAGCATCTTTCGGTGTGCCCGGAATGCGCGGCCGAGGTCGATGCCCAGCAGCAGGCGCGCATCGCGCTGCGCCGGGCCGCCGAGGTGGCCGTGCCGCGCAGCCTGCACGACAGCCTGACCAGGATCCCGCTGGCCGAACTGCCCGGCACCACAGCCGAGCCGCCGCGCCGTAACGAGGCATTTCTCGGATTCATCACCGATTCCTTCACCGCGACCCGGTGGACAACCTGGCGGCGCAAGTAGAGTCACGGGCGTGACAGGCGAATCGACGAATTCCGGATCGACCGAACACGCGGATTCGGCGGCCGACCGGGGGAACCTGCGGCCGTCGGACGCGCCGAACCTCGGCCCGCGCCCGGTGTACCGGCCGCACATCGACAGTCATACCGCGCGCGCGTTCCGTCGCCCGAACGGTCAGACCGGCTCGTTCGCGCCGCACGACCCGCAGCGGCCCGGCCCGGCCGCAGGCGCCGATCAGCTCGTCAGCCAGCGCCCGCCGGACGGCGTGCTGGCCGAGGCATTCTCCCGCCCCGAAGGTTCCGACGAGCTGCTGCAGCGCGAACCGGGCTCCGAGGAGCCGCGCACCGTCGTCGCGGGCCCCGTCGATCCCTGGCGCGATCCCGCCGCCACCGCGCGCCTCGGCGCGCCTGCTGTCGAGACGCCCGCGCCCGAGCGCCTCCCCGCCGCCCCCAAGCTGACCGCCCGCGAGGTGCTGTTCGGCTCCCGCGTCGCGCCCAAGGCGCTGGCGCTGCTGGCCGTGCTCGCGCTCGGGATCGCCGTGCTCGGCGGCCTGGTCGGGCGGATCACCGCCGAGACCGCCTCCACCCTCACCTCCCGCAAGGTCACCCTGGACCAGACCGCGGGCATCGAGGAACCGCACAGCCGCATCGCCGCGGTGGCCAACGCCGTGCTGCCCTCGGTGGTCTCCATCCGGGTCACCGTCGGCGACAACGGCGCGACCGGTTCGGGCGTCGTCATCGACGGCGCGGGCTACGTCGTCACCAACAATCACGTCATCTCGATGGCCGCGACCGACAAGTCCGATCGCGCCGCCATCCAGGTGCAGTTCTCCGACGGCACCCGGGTGCCCGCCGAGATCGTCGGCCGCGATCCCAAGACCGACCTCGCCGTGCTGAAGGTCGAGGCCAAGAACCTGACCGTGGCCAACCTCGGCAAGTCCTCCGACGTGCAGGTCGGCGACGACGTGCTGGCGGTCGGTTCACCGCTGGGCCTGAGCAAGACCGTCACCTCCGGCATCGTCAGCGCCCAGCACCGCCCGGTGAAGCTGGCCGGTGAGGGCAGCGACACCAACGCCGTCATCGACGCCGTGCAGACCGACGCCGCGATCAACCCCGGTAACTCCGGCGGCGCGCTGGTCGACATGCAGGGCCGGGTGATCGGCATCAACACCGCGATCCGCAGCGAGACCGGCGGTTCGGTGGGCCTCGGCTTCGCCATCCCGGTCGACGTCATGCAGACCGTCGCCCAGACCTTGATCCGCGACGGCCAGATGCACCACCCGGTGATCGGCCTGAGCGCGCGCACCAAGACTGTCGCCAACGAGGTGATGAGCGGTGCCGCCGTCGCCGATGTGAGCCCAGGCAGCCCCGCTGCCAAGGCCGGCATCGTCGAGGGGGATGTCATCGTGAAGATCGGCGACCGCGAGGTCACCGGACCGGACGAGCTGGTCGTCGCGGTGCAGGCGCGCAAGATCGGCGAGACGGTGAACGTGCAGTTGATCCGCGATGGCAGGCAGGTGGACGTCCCGGTCACGCTCGAATCCGACTGAGCCGCGACCGCGCCGTCCAGGTAGCCTGGACTGCGTGTTCAGCAACATCGGGTGGAGCGAGATGATGATCCTGCTCGTCGCCGCCCTCGTGATCCTCGGCCCGGAGCGCCTCCCCGGCGCGGTCCGCTGGACCACGCGTTCCCTGCGCCAGGTGCGCGACTACGCCAGCGGCGCCACCTCGCAACTCAAGCAGGAGCTGGGGCCGGAGTTCGACGAGCTGCGCAAGCCGCTGGCCGAGCTGAACGAGCTGCGCAACATGAGTCCGCGCGCCGCGGTCACCAAGCACCTGCTGGGCGGTGACGATTCGGTGCTGCGCGGCCTGGAGAGCGCGGTGCCCGACAAGCAGCAATTGTTCGGCACGAGCAGTGGGATGCCGGGCGGATCGGGGTCGTCCTCGCCCTCGCTGTCGAAGCCGCTGGGCCACAACGAGCGCCCGCCGATCGACTTCGACGCGACCTAGACCCCCGGATAACACCGCACGGTCGGCATTTGCCACGAGGTCGCGCGCCCCGGACACAGCCGCGGCTACCTCGAAAGATTGTGATAGCCGACAAGTCGGACATGATACGCGTTGTGCCGCAATACAGTTCGATGTCAACCGATATAGACACGGAATGCTGTCGAGCTGTCTAGACTTCGCACATGTCGGCCGATGACGTGGCACGAGTCTTCGCGATCGAGGACAAGGTCGAGAGACTCAAAGCAGCCACCGACGGGGTGGCGGCTGCCCAGCAGACCATCAACGAACTCACCAGGATCAGGCGCGCCGTGATCCGCGAACTCCACGCCGAGGGCTGGACGTTCGCCCGGATCGGGGCCGCCGCCGGCCTCTCGCGTGCGCGCATCCACCAGGTGAGCACCCAGGGACCGGTCCCCGAGGGCCTGTTCTTCGGGCACGGCACGCTGACCGTGCTCGCGCCCGAGGTCCGCGCCGGGCGGCTACTGGGCGCCCCGGACCCGGCCGCGGCCCAGCGGCTGGCCGAGCTCCTGCGTCAGCTGGGTTTCGTGGCGAATGTGGAGACCTTCCTGCCCGGCAGGCCGGTCGACCTCAACCGCGACGGCCTGGTGATCCTCGGCGGCCCCGAGCTCTCCCCCAGCCTGCGCCAGCTGGTGGTCGCCGATCCACGCCTGCGCCGGACCGTCACCCGCGCCGGCGACACCCGTCGCGGCATCGAGGACCGGGCCGCGCGGCGCGTCTACCGACCCGGCGGCACAGAGCCGCACGACATCGCCTACCTGGCCCGGCTGCCCCGCCCCGACCGGCGCGGCAGCGTCATGCTGATCGACGGACTGCACCCGCCGGGGTCCCTGGGTGCGATCCGATTGCTGGCCACCCGGCTCGCCACCCTGCACGAACGCGCGAGCAGTCACTTGTTTTCGGTACTCATCGCGGTCCGTTACGACCGCACGTCGGGCGAGCCCGTAGATGCCGACCTTCTCACCCCGGTTTATCGGCACGAAACCGACCCAAGGTTGGCTACGACCCGGGTTCGTCCATAGTTAGATCTAAACTGAGCTCACTTTGTGATCTGCATCACGCTATTGTTATGCAGCACAGAATACCGACGATGTTTAGATTGCTAGCGAGTAACCGAATGTGAGTAGGTGAGCGTCACATGTTCTCGTCTCCCGAGGCCAGCGCGTGCCGGGTCCTGCCCGTGCGGGCGGCAGGCACCCAGGATCCCCGACCCGTGCCCCCGTTCGAGGCCGAGTCGACCGCCGCCGACGTGATCGTCGCGACCCATCGCCTCACCTACAGCGACCGCCTGAAGGTCTTCATCGGCCCGCACGAGGACGTGGACAGCTTCCTGCGCCCCCTGCGCCGGATGGACGGCAGGCAGCGTTACGCGCTCGATCTGACCGTGCTGCCCGAGCCGATGCCCGCCACGGAGGTCACCACGGCGGTGAGTGGCGCCCGTGGCGATCTCGCGCTGCGCTGCGCGGGCTCGGCCGACGCGATGACCCTCCAGCTACGGGTGACGATCGACCACATCACCCGCCGCTACACCCTCGGGTTCCCCGGCGGCAGGCTGGGCCTGCCGACGGTCTACCTGCCGCACGGCGACGACGACACCTACGTCTACCCCGAAGAGGTGTTCACCGCCGAGCGCGCGGCCGCGGTCTTCCGTGGCTTCTTCCACGACGGCGCGATCGGCGCCGATCTGCAGCACCGCGAGATCCTCGACTGACCGGCGCTCACCGCGCGCCGATGCTGCGCGATAGCTAGGCTGGTCACAACGGTCACAACGCCTCGGTGACCGTGGAGAGGCCGGTGGGCGATGCGGGAGCTGTTCGACGAGATCCTCGCGCTACTGGCCGTCCAGCCGGTGGCGCTGGCCAGAATCGTCGACCGGACCGGCACCGGACCGCGCGACACCGGCGCCGCGATGGCGGTGGCCGCCGACGGGCGGGTCGTCGGGTCGCTGTCGGGCGGATGTGTCGAGGCGGCCGTCGTCACCACCGCGAGCCAGGTCCTGCGTGACGGGCACGCGAGTACCGAACGCTTCGCCGCGGCCGACGAGTTCGCGGTCGGCCTGCCCTGTGGCGGCGAGATCGAGGTCTTCGTCGAACGCCTCGACGCCACCGATGCCCCGCTGTTCGGCGCGCTCGTCGCCGCGCTCGCGGCGCACGAGCCGGTCGCCTACGCGACCACCCTCGAATCCGCCCCGGATCGCCGGCTGCTGCGTCCCGGGCGCGTGGAGCCGTGGCGCGAGCTCGACCGGGACGCGGCCGCGCTCCTCGCCGCGGGCCGCAGCGGCCTCATCGGCGCGCAGGACTGCACCCCGGCCGCCGCCGACAGGCCACGCACCTTCGTCCAGGTCTTCCGCTCCCCCGCGCGCCTGATCCTGGCCGGGGCCAACGACTACACCCGCGCGCTCGGCGTGGCGGCGGCCCAGCTCGGCTACCACGTCACCGTCGTCGACGCCCGCGAAACCTTCACCACCCCGGCCCGTTTCCCCGCTGCCGACGCGGTGGTCCTCGACTGGCCGCACCGGTACCTGGAGGCGGAGCGGCGGGCGGGCCGGATCGACGAACGCACCGTCGTCTGCGTCCTCACCCACGACGCCAAGTTCGACGTCCCGATGCTGGCGAGTGCGCTGCGCCTGCCCGCCGTCGCCTTCGTCGGCGCGCTCGGCTCCCGCCGCGCCCACGCCGACCGCACCGCGCGCCTGCGCGACGCGGGGCTCACCGAGGCCGAGATCGCCCGCGTCCGTAGCCCGCTCGGCCTCGACCTGGCCGCGCACACGCCCGAGGAGACCGCGATCTCCGTCCTCGCGCAGATCCTCGCCGAGCGCGGTGGCGCGTCGGCGCGGCCGCTCGCCGACCTCGACGGGCCGATCCACCGCCCCTGACTCGAATCGGGTCGCCCCTCTTGTTCTTGCCGCGCCAATTTCGATACAGTTTGTTTCATAGATTCGAAACAAGCTGTCTCGCAAGGAGGTTCTGTGCGACCACCCGATCCCCGTACCGTGCGCAGTCGTGAGGCCGCGCTCGTCGCGGCCAGGCAGCTACTGGTCGAGCAGGGCCTGGCCGGGCTGACGCACGGCGCGATCGCGGCACGCAGCGGAATCAGCCGGGCCACGCTGTACCGCCTCTGGCCGGAGCCGACCGATCTGGTGCGCGCCACCATCACCTGGCACATCACCCTCGCCCAGGCACCGCCCACCGGGAACCTACGCGCCGACCTGCTGACCGCGCTGGCGGGCACCCACGCGATGTTGCACGAGCCTGCCAGCGAACAGGCGATACGGGTGCTGATCGAAAGAGCCGCTGTGGACCCGCAATTCGCGGCCGTCAAGGAGTCGGCGTACCGGTCGGGCACCCGGGTGGTGCGCACAATCCTCACCGCCGCGGTCGAGCGCGGCGAGTTGCCCGTCGATCTCGATGTCGACCTCGCCGTCGACCAGCTGCACGGCCCCCTGTTCTTCCGCAGGCTGGTCGCCCACCGCACCTTCGACCTCGACTACGTCCGGGCGGTCGCCGACGACTTCCTGCGCCATCGCCCGACGAATCCGCCCTCCCGGCAAGGACCTTCGTGACATGACGAGCACCACCCCCGTAACCCGCTCCGCCCCACGCCTGCTCGCCGCCTCGATCGCCCTCGTCACCGTCTTCGGCGCGCTCCTAGCCGATGTCGTCATCCCCGCGAGCGCCGACCAGCACCTGGCCAACGACGCCTGGCCGCCACACGCGAAATTCCATGACGCCCAGTACATCGTGATGTCGATCCTGCTCGGCGTGCTCGCCCTCTACCTCCTGCGCGGCGACGTCACCCGCTCCCGCCTCCGCACCGCCTGCGCCCTGCTCGCCACCCCCTGGCTGGGCCTCCTCGGCGCCTTTCTGTTCCCCGGCACCGCCGTTCAAGACCCCGAATTCCACAATCCCGCGCCCCTGGGCCTGCACCCCCAGGTCCTGCTGGCCGTGGTCGCGCTGATCGTCCTGGCCGTCGCCACCACGCTCGTCGCCCGCGAGGACTCGCCCGGTTGCGCGGGCCGAAGCAGCGGGTGACGACGAACGGCGGACGAAGCCGCAGAACGGTCCCTCGGTGGTCTCTACCGCGCTCGCAACCCGGACAGTGGACGGGCGCCCCGTCGACGTGACGAGGCGCCCGGTGGGTGGGAGATTACGCGGCGACCTGTTCGGGGCGCAGGGTTTTCATCGGGGGGCGGTCTTCGAGGGAGACCTCGGTGGAATGGGCGATGAATTCGCCGCCGATCATCGGGAACTGGGTGAGCGCGGCGCCGGAATCGATGACGCCGCTGCGGCCCAGGGCGGTGCCGAGGATCTGGCGGCTCATCACGCCGAGATCGGCCAACGGGCGATTGCGGTGGGTGCGCACGCCCAAGTTGACCTGGGTGATGGCGTCCATGCCCATCTGGTCGTAGGTGTCGAGCAGCAGGCCGATCTCGACACCGTAGCCGGGGGCGAAGGGGACGGCGGTGAGCAGTTCGCGGGTGCCCGCGTACTCCCCACCGAGTGGCTGCAAGACCTGGGACAGTTCGGGCCGCAGGGCCGCCAGCAGCGGCCGGGCGACGAGCTCGGTGACCCGGCCGCCGCCGTTGGCGTCGACGGACTCGCCCTGGCGCAGCGGACGGCGGTAGTAGGCCTTGGACAGGTGCGTGCCCGGCATGGTCAGCAGCGGGCCCAGCAGTTTGGGCACGAAGTCGGGATCGGGGTCGATCAGATCGGAGTCGACGAAGGCGATGAGATCGCCGGCGGTACAGGCCAGCGAGCGCCACAGCACCTCGCCCTTGCCGGGGACCGGTTCGAGCTCGGGAACGGCTTCCTCACGGGTGATCACCTCGGCGCCCGCCGCGCGAGCGCGTTCGGCGGTGGCGTCGGTGGAGCCGGAGTCGAGCACGATCAGTTCGTCGACCAGTGTGCCGAGCAGCGGCCGGATGCTGGCCACCACCGCGGCGACGGTGTCTTCCTCGTTCAGCGCGGGCAGCACCACCGAGACGGTGCGACCCGCCTTGGCGGCGACCAGTTCGCCGACCGTCCAGTCAGGGGTGTCCCAGGTATGGGTAGTGGCCCAGGCGGGCTCGCGGTGTTGGATTTTCATGCCAGACCTCGCAGAGTTCGTGCGGGGGGCCGGATGCCCTGGATCGCGGCGATCATGTCCACCACCCGCCGGGTTTCGGCGACCTCGTGGACCCGGAAGATTCGAGCGCCCGCGGCGGCCGACCACGCGGTCGCCGCCAATGTGCCCTCGACCCTTTCGGTCAGACCGACACCTAAAGTCTCCCCGATAAAATCCTTGTTGCTCAGTGCCATCAAGACTGGCCATCCGGTTTTTACAAGACCGTCGATTCCGCGCAACAACTCGAGCCCGTGATAGGTGTTTTTCCCGAAATCATGGGTGGGATCGATCACGATGCCATCGCGGCGCACCCCCGCGGCCGCCGCGTTCTCGGCCGCGGCGACAACGGTCGCGGTCACCTCGGCGACCACATCGGCGTAGCGGACCCGGTGCGGGCGGGTGCGCGGAATCGCGCCGCCGGTGTGGCTGCAGACGATGCCCGCGCCCGTCTCGGCGGCCACGTGCACCAGCTCGGGGTCGGCTCCGGCCCAGGTGTCGTTGACGAGGTCGGCCCCGGCCGCGACCGCGCTGCGGGCGACATCGCCGCGCCAGGTGTCCACACTGATCAACAGGTCGGGATACTTCGCGCGGATCGCCGCCACGAACGGCACCACCCGCCGCGTTTCCTCGGCGGCGTCGACCGTGGCGCCAGGCCCGGCCTTGACCCCGCCGATATCGACCAGGTCGGCGCCCTCGTCGACCGCGCGGGCCACCCGGTCCATGGCGGCCTCGTCGCTGAACGTCGCGCCGCGATCGTAGAAGGAATCGGGCGTGCGATTCACGATCGCCATGACCAGGGCCCGATCCGTCTCCACCGGCCGCCCGCACAAGGTGGGGCCGGGCCGCCCCCGCGCGATTTCCGCCGACGGGTCGGAACCGCTACTGCTGGCGCTGCGGGCAGGCGGTTGTTCGTGTGGTCGGGGTTCGGGCGTGCCCGACGAGGTACCCATGTTCATGCGAGCTCAGACGTTACCTTGCTAGCGCGGGGCCTGACCGGCCGCGACGTCGGCCGCGTAGCCGTCGTAGGCGGGGACGTAGCCGGTGGCCGGGCCGGACAGGACGTAGAGCCGACTGTCCGGGTCCGGGGTGTAGCCCTGTTTGCGCAGCTCCACTTTGCGGCTCTTGAACGTCGAGGTCTGTTCCAGTTCGGCCACCACCCGGACGAACAGCGGGATCGCGTAGATCGGCAGACGCTGGTAGACCGTCGCGGCCAGCGACTTGCCGTCGAATTCCGCGCCGGGGCGCAGGGTGACCGCGGCCATGCCCGCCTTGCCGTCGGTGCCGGGGATGTCGACGCCGTAGACGACGGCCTGCTCGATGTTCTCGTCGTGGTCGAGCGCGCCCTCGACCTCGGTGGTCGCGACGTTCTCGCCCTTCCAGCGGAAGGTGTCGCCGAGCCGGTCGACGAAGGCGATGTGCCAGAAATGCTGGTCGCGGACCAGGTCGCCGGTGTCGAACCAGCAGTCGCCCTTCTTGAAGCCGTCGCGGACCAGCTTGGACTCCGAGGCCCGCTTGTCGGTGTAGCCGTCGAAGGGCTGACGATCGTTCACCTTCGCCAGCAGCAGACCGACGCCGCCCGAGCGCACCCGGCGCAGCTTCCCGTCGCGCCCGCGCTTGGCCTTGCCGGTCTCGTCGTCGTACTCGACGACGGCGTAGGGCAGCGGGCACAGACCGGCGGTGCGATCGAGGCCGAAGGCGTTGACGAAGGCCAGCGGCGCCTCGCTGGACCCGTAGAACTCGACCACCCGGCCGATCCCGAACCGGCTGCGGAACTCGTCCCACAGTTCCGGGCGCAGGCCGTTGCCGACGGCCAGGCGCACCCGGTTGTCGCGCTCGGCCTGCCGCACCGGCTGGTTGAGCAGGTAGCGGCACAGTTCGCCGATGTAGATGAACGCGGTCGCGCGCTCGCGGGCGATCTCGTCCCAGAAGCCCGAGGCCGAGAACTTGCGGCTGAGCACGTAGGTCGACTCGCCCGCCAGCACCGCCGACAGCGCGACCGTCAGCGCGTTGTTGTGATAGAGCGGCAGACAGCAGTACAGACCGTCGTCGGCACGCAGCCGGACCCCGAGGCCGCCGAGCCCGGCCATGCTCTTGGTCCAGCGGTGGTGGGTCATCACGCTGGCCTTGGGCAGGCCGGTGGTGCCGGAGGTGAAGATCAGGAACGCGCGTTCGCCGGCGGTCACCCGCGCGCACACCGCCGGGTCGGCATCCGGTGCGGTGCGGGCGGATTCGGCCAGTTCCTCGGCGGCGAGGACGTGCTCGGCGGGCGCGGGCAGCGAGGCCAGCGCCTCCCCGCACTCGGCGCCGACCACGGTGAGCACGCTGTCGAGCAGGCCGATGCTGTGCGCGAGCACCTGATCGCGCTGGTTGTAGTTGAGCAGGCCGACGGTGCCGCCGAGCTTGAGCACCGCGAGCACGGTGAACAGCGTCTCGGGACGGTTGGTCATCAGCACGCCGACCACGTCGCCGCGGCGCACCCCGCGCCCCGACAGCACCGACGCGTACCGGTTGACCTCGCTGTTGGCCGCGCGATAGGTGTAGGAGCGGCCCTCGAACCGCAGGAACACCCGATCGGGCCGCCGGTGCGCGACGCGCTGGAAGTACAGGCCGATGGAGGCTTTGTCCTTGGGCCCCACCAGCATTCCGCGCGCGTTGCGCAGCATGCCGGGCGCGTCGAGCGCCATGGCGGGCAACGCCTTGGCGAGATCGAACACGCTGACGGTCGAGCGGGCGTCGTTGCTCACGTCGAATTCTCCTAGCCCTGAGCCGGTTCCAGCGCAGCGAAGGCGGCGGGCAGATCGGCGACCACGGTGATGCGGTCGCGCGCCTGCCGCGTCACGATTCTGCGTTCGTACAGTTCATCGATCCAGCGGAAGAGCCCGCCGTAGAAGCCGTCGGCGTCCAGCACCACCACCGGTTTGGCGTGTTCGCCGAGGTAGCCGCCGGTCCAGGTCTCGAACAGTTCCTCGAGCGTGCCGACCCCGCCGGGCAGGGTGAGGAAGGCGTCGGCGCGGGCCTCCATCAGCTGCTTGCGCTGACGCATGGTGTCGGTGACCAGCAGTTCGTCGGCGTCGACATCGGCGACTTCCTTGTGCACCAGGTGTTTCGGGATCACCCCGATGGTGTGCGCCCCGCCCGCGCGGGCGGCGGTGGCGACCGCGCCCATCATCGACACATGGCCACCGCCGGAGACCAGTTGCCAACCGCGCCGGGCGATCTCGGTGCCGACGCGGGCGGCCAGGCTGATCAGGTCGGGATCGGTGGTACTGGCCGAGCAGTAGACGCAGATCGAGTACGGCGCGCTCACCACTCGTCCTCGGTGCCGAGCCGCTCGATGTTCGCGTGATCGCCGGTCTCGCCCTGGATGATCCGCACGACCTCCTCGACGCTGTCGGTGAGCTGGATCAGGTCGAGGTCTTCCGCGGCGATCTTGCCCGAGCCGGCCAGCGACTCGCGCAGCCAGTCGACCAGGCCGGACCAGTACGCGGTGCCGAACAGGATGATCGGGAAACGGGTGATCTTGCGGGTCTGCACCAGGGTCAGCGCCTCGAACAGCTCGTCGAGGGTGCCGAACCCGCCGGGCAGGCAGACGAAGGCCTGCGAGTACTTCACGAACATGGTCTTGCGGACGAAGAAGTACCGGAAGTTGATACCGAGATCGACCCACTCGTTGAGGCCCTGCTCGAACGGCAGCTCGATGCCGAGCCCGATCGAGTAGCCGCCCGCCTCCGAAGACCCGCGGTTGGCGGCCTCCATCGCGCCGGGCCCGCCGCCGGTGATCACCGCGAAACCGGCCTTGGTGAGCGCGGCGCCGATCGCCATGCCCGCCGCGTATTCGGGATGGTCCTTGGACGTGCGCGCCGAACCGAACACGGTCACCGCGGGCGGCACCTCGGCGAGCGCGCCGAAACCCTCGACGAACTCGGCCTGGATCCGCAGCACCCGCCACGGATCGGTATGCACCCAATCGCTGTCCTGGCGGGTGTCGAGCAGATTCCGGTCGGCGGTCCGCACACCCTGCTTGCGTTCGCGGCGAAACATCACCGGCCCACGGAACTTCGCCGTCGATTTGACCTTCCCAGCCTGATCAGCGGAATCGGTAGACATGCCCCCACGCTACTGGGTCGGGTCGAACACCAGTCGTCAGCGGGCTGACAGGTAGGTGCGCAGCATCGCGGTGACGGCGGTGATCTGGCTCAGCGGCACGTGCTCGTCGCGCTTGTGCGCGAGGTTGGGATCGCCGGGGCCGAAGTTGACCGCGGGGATGCCGCGCGCCGCGAAGCGGGAGACGTCGGTCCAGCCGTACTTGGCCCGGACACCACCGCCGCCGTGGGCGTTGACCGAGTCGATCAGGGTGCGCGCGGCGGGCGCGGTGAGGCCGGGCAGGGCGCCGGGCGAGGAGTCGGTCACCACGAACTCGACGTCGAGCCCGGCGACGACCTCGCGCACGTGCGCGACGGCCTGCTCGACGGTCCGGTCGGGCGCGAAACGGAAGTTCACATCCACCTCGGCGACATCGGGCACCACATTGCCCGCGACCCCACCGGAGACCCGCACGGCCGACAGCCCCTCGCGGTACACGCAGCCGTCGATGTCGACCTCGCGCGCGTCGTAGGCCGACAACCGCGCCAGTACCGGCGCCAGCCCGTGGATGGCGTTCTCGCCCAGCCAGGCCCTGGCCGAGTGCGCGCGCACGCCGGAGGTCGTCAGCCGGACCCGCAGCGTGCCCTGGCAGCCCGCCTCGATCCAGCCGCCGGAGGGCTCACCCAGAATCGCGAGGTCGCCGTCGAGCCACTCGGGCAGCTCGCGCTCGATATGGCCGAGGCCGTTGAATTCCGCGGCGATCTCCTCGCCGTCGTAGAAGATCAGCGTCAGATCGTGGGCCGGGTCGGCGATAGTGGCCGCCAGATGCAGGAATACCGCGTCGCCGGACTTCATGTCGACGGTACCGCAACCGAACAGCACCGGCTCCCCACCGACCTCGTCGGGCCGGCTCGGCACGTTGTCGGCGATCGGCACGGTGTCGAGATGACCGGCCAGGATCACCCGCGTCGGCAGCCCGCGGTTTGTGCGCGCCAGCACCACGTTCCCGTGCCGCAGCACCTCGAACCCGGTGGTCTGCTCCCGCAATGCCTGCTCCACCAGATCCGCGATCTTGGCCTCGTCGCGCGACACACTGGGAATGTCGACCAGGGCGGCGGTCAGCTGGACGGGATCGGCACGCAAATCGAGAGTCACATCTCGACAGTAGTACGGACGCCGCCCCGGCTCGCCGCGTTCGCCGGGCGGCGCGTTCGCACGAAGCGGCCACTCGACGTCGGGCAGCCGAGAACGCGGCCACTGCCGACGCTCTGCCCTGAACCGGTGGACGCCCGGGTGTGCGGACGATCGCCGTCCGCACACCCGGGTTCGGTGTCCGGCCCGGGGGTGGCCGACACAAAGCGTCGCGGACCCGGCAAAATGAACTCCGTGAGCATTCAGGGAGCAACCGCAGTCGGTATCGCCAACGTGACCTCGGACGGCACCGTCCTCGACACCTGGTACCCCAGCCCCGAGCTGGGCGAATTCACCGAGACCGGCTCCAAGCGCGTCGACGCCGCCGAGGCGGGCGAGTTCGCCGAGCTGCTCGGTGTCGACGCGGCGCGCGGCGTCGAGGTGATCGCGGTGCGCACCACGATCGCCGACCTGTCGGCCGCCCCGGTCGACGCGCACGACGTCTACCTGCGCCTGCACCTGCTCTCGCACCGCCTCGTGCGGCCGCACGGCCTGAGCCTCGACGGCCAGTTCGGCCTGCTCAGCAATGTGGTGTGGACCAACCACGGCCCGTGCGCGGTGGACGGCTTCGAGCAGACCCGGCTGAAGCTGCGCGCCCGCGGCCCGGTCACCGTGCTCAGCGTCGACAAGTTCCCCCGCCTGGTCGACTACGTGGTGCCCTCGGGCGTCCGCATCGGCGACGCCGACCGGGTCCGCCTCGGCGCGCACCTGGCCCCGGGCACCACCGTCATGCACGAGGGCTTCGTCAACTTCAACGCGGGCACCCTGGGCAATTCGATGGTCGAGGGCCGCATCTCGGCCGGTGTCGTGGTCGGCGACGGCACCGACGTCGGCGGCGGCGCGTCGATCATGGGCACCCTGTCCGGCGGCGGCACCCAGGTGATCTCGGTGGGCGAGCGCTCGCTGCTCGGCGCCAACTCCGGCCTGGGCATCTCGCTGGGCGACGACTGCGTGATCGAGGCGGGCCTCTACGTCACCGCGGGCACCAAGGTCACCGGCCCGGACGGCACCGTGGTCAAGGCCGCGACCCTGTCCGGCCAGAACAACCTGCTGTTCCGCCGCAACTCCACCACCGGCGCGGTCGAGGTCGTCCCGCGCAAGGGCACCGGGATCGAGCTCAACGCCGCGCTGCACGCGAACGACTGAGCCAGGCTTTCCGGCGGCCCCGCACTCGCGCGAGTGCGGGGCCGCCGGAAAGCCTGGCTCAGTCGTTCGCGTGCAGCGCGGCGTTGAGCTCGATCCCGGTGCCCTTGCGCGGGACGACCTCGACCGCGCCGGTGGTGGAGTTGCGGCGGAACAGNCGACCGCCCGATCGACAGTGACGAGCGTCACCATCACAACCGGGCGTCCACCCGCATCCCATGGTCGACCCAGTTCTTTCCGGCAGGAGGCAGACGATGGACATCGTGGTGATCGGCGCAGGGTACGCGGGCACAGGGGCGGCGAACCGGCTGGCGAAGAAGGTGCCGACAGCCCGGATCACCGTGGTCAATCCACGGCCCGATTTCGTCGAGCGGGTGCGGCTGCACGAGCACCTGGCCGGCACGGGCACGGCCGCGACTCCCCTCGCCGAGATGCTCGTGCCCACCATCGCGACCCGGGTGGCGGGCGCGGACAAGATCGGCGACGGGACCGTGACCCTCGACGACGGGACCGAGCTCGGTTTCGACTACCTGTTCGTCGCCGTCGGCAGCACGGCCGCGCCGCTGCCCGGCGCGATTCCGGTCGGCACGTGGGAGGGCGCCGAACAGGCCCGCACGGCACTGGCGGCGCTGCCCGCCGACCGGACCGTCACCGTCGTCGGGGGTGGGCTCACCGGCATCGAGACCGCGGCCGAGCTCGGACAGGCCCGACCGGATCTGCGCATCCGGCTGGTGGGGGCCGAGATCGGCGCGAGCTTGTCGGCGGGCGGACAGCGGCGGGTGCGGCGCGGATTGGCCAGGCTGGGCGTCGAGGTCGTCACCGGTACGGTCGAGCGCGTCGGTGACGGCACGGTCGAGCTGGGCTCGGGCGCCGCGCTCGCGTCGGACCTGACGCTGTGGGCGGTGGTGTCGGCCGTGCCCGACCTGGCCGCGCGCAGCGGGCTCGCGGTGAACGCGGGCGGTAGGGCGCTGGTGGATCCGTACCTGCGCAGCGTGACCGATCCGCGGGTGTTCGTCGTCGGTGACTGCGCCGCGGTGCCCGGCGCGCGCATGGCCTGCGCGACCGCGGCGCCGCAGGGCGCGCACGCGGTGGATACGCTCGCCCGGATGATCGAAGAACGCGAGCCGCAGCCGTATTCGATGGGATACGGCGGCCAGGCGCTGAGTATCGGCAGGCGCGACGCCGTCGTCCAGGCCTCGCGCCGCGACGACAGCCCGCTGCCGGTCTCGTTCGACGGTCGCGGCGCGGCGTTCGCCAAGGAGCGCATCGTCCGGTACGCCGCGTGGGCCGCGCGCACCGGCAACAGCGTGTGGTTGAGCGGCCCGAAACAGTGACCACCGAGCCCGAGCGGGTGTTCGCCGAGAACCGCAGACTGCTGTTCTCCATCGCCTACGAGATCCTCGGCTCGGTCGTCGACGCCGAGGACGTGCTGCACGACAGCTACCTGCGCTGGCGCGAGGTCGACCACGCGAGCGTCGAGAATCCGCGCGCCTACCTGGCCCAGATCGTCACCAGGCAGGCGATCGGCGTGCTGCGCTCGGCCGCGCGCAGGCGCGAGGAGTACATCGGGCCGTGGCTGCCCGAGCCGCTGGCGGCGGAGTCCGAGGGCGGGGTCGAGCACGTACTGACCGGCGAGGCGGTGACCACCGCGATGCTGCTCGTGCTGGAGACGCTGACGCCGGTACAGCGCGCGGTCTTCGTGCTCCGCGAGGTCTTCGCGTTCAGCTACGCCGAGATCGCCGCGGCGGTCGGCAAGTCCGAGACCGCGGTGCGGCAACTGAATCAGCGGGCCAGGGATCGCGTGCACGAGAAGCGGCACACCGCGATCGCGACCCCGGCCGAGGCGCAGTCGGTGGTGGAACGGTTCTCGATCGCGGCGGCCACCGGCGATGTGCAGGCGCTGATGGACGTGCTCGCGCCCGATGTGGTCTATATCGGCGACGGCGGCGGCGTGGTCAACGCGGTGCGCAGGCCGGTCCTCGGCCCGGACAAGGTGGCGCGCTTGGTCATCGGCCTGCTCGCCAAGGGCGACCGAATGGGCGAGGTGGGCGTGCGCGTCGGCGTCTTCAACGCGATGCCCGGCGTGGCCGTGACGATCGACGGCGTCCTGGACCAGGTGACCTCCATCGAGGTCACCGACGGCGTCGTCACGGCGGTGTACTGCGTGCGCAACCCCGAAAAGCTCAGCGCGGTACGGATTCCGGGGTGAGACCGAAGGCGATGACCCTGGTCGGGTGGATTCGGATGAGCGCGTCGGGGCGCTCGGTGATGTAGGACTCGACCTCGGTCAGCGCCTCGGCGGTGCCGCGGATCTCCAGACAGCGCACCCGCCACGGCCGCACCGAGGCGATGTCGTCGACGACGAACGCGACGTGCTCGTTGTCGGCGAGATTGCGGAACTTCTTGGAGGCGGCCATGTTCCAGCCCGCGATGTCGATGGTCCCGAGCTCGGCGTTGTAGCGGAAGCCGACGGGGTTGTTCTGCGGGGTCCCGTCGGCCCGCACGGTCGCCAGCCTGCCCAATTTCTGGGTGGCCAGGTAGTCGAGATGCTCGGGCGTCAGCGTTGCGCTCATGCCCCGACCGTAGGACCTGAACCGCACTCGAGGTCAATCCCCGGCTCTCGACGACGGCGCCGACCCGCGCTAGGCTGCCAGTTATACGGAACCGTATAACTGGAGGATCGTCATGGCACTTCCCCCTGGTCAACGCGCGGTCGAGGGCTTCCCGCGCTTCGGCACCCACCTCCACCACCCGCCGCCACCGATCCCCGCCGATCCGGGAATCGAGCTCGGCGGAGCGCTCACCGACACCGTCACGCTGTCGCCGGCCGCACTCGCGGAGCTCCCCCGAACGCAGATGCTGGCCGACTTCCACTGCGTCGCCGGATGGTCGGCGACCGGGCTGCGCTGGGAGGGCATCCCCTTCGAGACCTTCTACCGGCTGCGGGTCGAACCACTGCTGCGCCCGGACGCGCGGATCAGCCACGTCGTCTTCGCGGGGCTCGACGGATACCAGTCGATCGTGCTGCTCGACGACGTCCTGACCGGCGACGTCCTGCTCGCCGACCGGCTCGACGGACAACCGCTCGACAGCGACCACGGCGCGCCGATCCGGCTGGTGAGCCCGAGCCAGTACGGCTTCGTCAATACGAAACACCTGTGCCGCATCGAGTTCCACGTCAGCGAGCCGCCCGATCCCGAACGGTTCTCCCCGCTCGCGGCCCACCGCAGGGCGCGGGTGTGGGCGGAGGAACGGCATCGCTATCTGCCCGGCCGCGCGGTACGGCCCATCTATCACGCGCTGATCGGACCGATCCGGAAACTCAGCGCGCGCGGGAGCACCACACGGCCCCGCTGAGTCAGCCGAGCAGCTTCTTCTGCACCTTGCCCATGGCGTTGCGCGGCAGCGCGTCGACGAACCGGACCTCGCGGGGCCGCTTGTGCGCCGAGACCTGGGCGCCCACATGGGCGATCAGCTCGGTGCCGAGCTCGGCGGAACCGCCGTCGCGCGGCACCACGAAGGCGACGATGCGCTGGCCCAGGTCGTCGTCGGGCAGGCCGACCACCGCGACCTCGGCGACCGCCGGATGGCCGAGCAGCGCGGTCTCGATCTCGCCGGCGCCGATCCGGTAGCCGCCGGACTTGATCAGGTCGATGGACTCGCGTCCGACGATGCGGTGGAATCCGTCGGCGTCGATGACGGCCACGTCACCGGTGCGGAACCAGCCGTCCTCGGTCCAGTCCGCCGCGGTGGCATCGGGACGGTTGAGGTAACCGTCGAACAGCATCGGGCCGCGCACCTGGAGCGCGCCGATGCTCTCGCCGTCATGCGGGACCGCGGCGTCGGATTCGTCGCGCAGCCGGGTTTCCACGCCGCGCACGGGCGTGCCGACCCAGCCCGGCCTGCGCTCGCCGTCGGCGCGGGTGGACAGGGTGATCATGGTTTCGCTCATGCCGTAGCGCTCCACCGGCGGCTGCCCGGTGAGCTCGGCCAGCTTCTCGAACACCGGCACCGGCAGTGGCGCGCTCCCCGACACCAGTAGTCGCGCCTTGCCCAATTGCCGTGCCGAATCGGGCTTTTCGACGATCCGTGACCACACCGTCGGCACCCCGAAGTACAGGCTGCCGCCCGCCGCCGCGTAGGCCTCGGGCGTCGGCTTGCCGGTGTGGATCACCGGGCTGCCGACCCGCAGCGGCCCGAGCAGGCCCAGGATCAGCCCGTGCACGTGGAACAGCGGAAGCCCGTGCACGAGGGTGTCTTTCCAGGTCCAGCCCCACGCCTCGGCGAGCGCGTCGAGGCCGGCCGCGATGGCAGCGCGGCTGAGCATCACGCCCTTGGGCGCGCCGGTGGTCCCGGAGGTGTAGAGGATGAAGGCCGTCGACGCGGGATCGGGTTCGGGGTAGGTGTGCCAGGACCGCGCGTGCAGCCGCACCGGCACCACCGGCAGCCCGGTGCCCTCCGGCGCCGCGCCGAGCCAGGCCTGCGCACCGGAATCGCGCAGGATGTGCTCGAGTTCAGCCGCACCGGAATCGGGCGGCACCGGCACCACCGTCACGCCGGCGATCAGACAGCCGACCACGGCCAGCACGGTGCGCACGGTCGGTTCGGCCAGCACCGCGACCCGGTCGGCGCGCGCGATCCGCTCGGCCACCGAGGTCGCCGCACCCAGCAGATCGGAGCGCGACAGAGTGGCATCATCGATGGTGACGGCGTCGGGAATGTCGGCACCGGCGGCGACGGCGACCGGATCGAGCGAGGCGAGCAGCAGCGGCGGACCGTAGGGCATCCGTCCACGCTAACGCGGCGCGGTTCGGCCCGCGCGCGCCACCGTCCGTTGACTCCCCGACGACATGATGAGACATTCATCATATAGTTCTCTCACCGATGAAGGGGTCAACGATGACCATCCTTGCTCGCGCACGTTCGGGTCGCACCGAACCGGCCGAATTCGACATCCGGGACTACGTGGACGGTTCGACCGCCTTCTGGGGCGCGACCGCGAACGTGATCATGCAACTCAGCCTGGCGCCCGTCGGCTACGGCGTCGCGGAATCCCGAGTCCACAGCGGCAGCATCATGCGGCATCCGGTGAAACGAACACGCACCACCCTGACCTATCTCTCGGTGGCCCTGATGGGCGATGACGCCGATCGCGCCGCCTATCGGACCGCGATCAACGGCGCGCACAAGTACGTCCGCTCGACCGCGGACAGCCCGGTGCAGTACAACGCCTTCGACAAGAACCTGCAGCTGTGGGTGGCTGCGTGCCTGTACTGGGGCGCGGTCGACGTGATGGCCCGCATCTACGGCCCCGCCGACGACGACATCGCCGACACCTTCTACGAATACGCCCACCGCCTGGGCACTACTTTGCAGGTCCCGAGGCAGATGTGGCCGGCCGATCGCGCCGCCTTCGACGCCTACTGGACCGAACATCTGCCGCAGGCGCACATCGACGCCACCATCAAGGCCTACTTCGACGACCTGCTCGATCTGAAGATGATCAGCCCGGCCCTGCGGCTGCCGTTCGCCCGGTTCCACCGCTGGTTCACCACCGGCCTGCTCCCCGCCCACCTGCGCGACGAGATGGGTATGACCTGGACCGACCGCGACGAACGCACGCTCAACCGGCTGATGCGGGCGAGCGGCAGGGTGACGGGCCGGCTGCCGCGGGTGATCCGCAACTTTCCGTTCAACCTGACTCTGGCCGACATGCGCCGCAGACAGCGCCGGGGCAAGCCACTGATCTGACCGGTCCTGCCGCGCGCCTTCCGCGCCGACCTGCGACGTTCGGGTTTCATACCCACGATCGGTCCGTCGCACAGAACCGGAGGACGCTCATGAGCAGGCGAACAGTCATGTGGTGCGTGGCGGCGGCCGCCACCGGTCTGCTGATCGGCGCGCCCGCCGCCAACGCCGACGAGGACCCGGCCACCGTGCCGTCGCGGACGGCGCTGTCGGTGCGGACGCCCGGCGGATTCTCCTGGGGCACCGCCAACGAGCACGAATCGCGGTCGGCGCTGTCGATGTCGAAGCTCTACATCGTCGACTACGCCCTGCGCCACGGCGACGGCGCGCCGGAGGACCGCGCGCTGGCGGAACGGATGATCCGCGACTCCGACGACGGCGCGGCCACCCAGCTGGCGAACAAGTATCCCCAGGCCATCGAAGCCACCGCGAGCGAATACGGGCTGCGCGCGACGCATGGCAGCGCCGACTGGGGCCGGTCCAGCACGAGCACCGCCGATCTCACCGAGTTCCTGGTCACCAAGCAGCGCACCGATCCGGGCTCGCCGATCTTCGGCTGGATGGCGGACGCGAGCAACACCGCCGCCGACGGCACGCCCCAGAACTGGGGCACCGCCCAGCTGCCCGGGGTGCAGGGCAGCAAGTGGGGCTGGTCGGACCTGGACACCCCCGAGGTGGCCTCCGCGTCCTTCGGCACCGGGTTCTCGGTCGCCGCCCACACCTACGGCACCCCGGCCGAGCAGTCCGCCGATGTGCTCGACGCGCTGCCCGCGGTGCTCCTGCGGCTGGTCAGCGGGCGCTAGTCCATGTGCGGATAGCGGTAGCCGGTCGGCGGGACGAAGGTCTCCTTGAGCACGCGCGGGGCGACCCAGCGCAG
This sequence comes from Nocardia sp. No.11, assembly GCF_038752175.1. NCBI lineage: Bacteria > Bacillati > Actinomycetota > Actinomycetes > Mycobacteriales > Nocardiaceae > Nocardia > Nocardia sp. No.11. Next base: position 37,863 of record NZ_JBCGFB010000021.1, read on the forward strand.
CAGGTTCAGCGGAGAGCCCGCCTTGTCGTCGGTGCCGGAGGCCCTGGCGCCACCGAACGGCTGCTGACCGACCACCGCGCCCGTGGGCTTGTCGTTGATGTAGAAGTTGCCCGCCGCGTAGCGCAGTGCGGCGGCGGCCTTCTCGATCACCGCGCGGTCGCGGGCGAAGACCGCGCCGGTGAGCGCGTAGGGCGAGGTCGAATCCACCTCGGCCAGCAGCACCTCGAAGGCGTCGGGCGCGTCGTCGTCGTAGACGTACACCGAGAGGATCGGCGCGAAGTACTCGGTCCGGAAGGCCTCGTCGTGCGGATCGTCGGCGAGCAGCACCGTCGGCCGGACGAACCACCCCACGCTGTCGTCGTAGGTGCCGCCCGCGGCGATGGTGATTCCCGCGTCCCTGGCGCGCTCGATGGCGGCCACCGACTTGTCGTAGGCGCGCTGATCGATCAGCGCCCCACCGAAATTCGCGAGATCGGCGACATCGCCGTAGGTCAGCTCCCCCACCGTGGCCAGGAACTTCTCGCCCATCGTCCGCCACAGCGATCGCGGCACGTAGGCGCGCGAGGCGGCCGAGCACTTCTGGCCCTGATACTCGAAGGCGCCGCGAATCATGGCCGTGGACAACGCCTCCGGATCGGCGGAGGGGTGCGCCAGGATGAAGTCCTTGCCGCCGGTCTCCCCGACCAGGCGCGGATAGCTGTGGTAGCCACCGATATTCGCGCCGACCTGCTGCCACAGGTGCTGGAAGGTGCGGGTCGAGCCGGTGAAATGAATACCGGCCAGGCGCGGATCGGACAGCGCGATCTCGGAGAGGTTCCTGCCGTCGCCGGTGACCAGATTGATCACCCCGGGCGGCAGGCCCGCCGCGATCAAGATCCGCATCGTGACCCACGCCGCCAAGGTCTGGGTGGGTGCGGGCTTCCAGATCACGGTATTGCCCATCAGCGCAGGCGCGGTGGGCAGATTGCCCGCGATGGCGCTGAAGTTGAACGGGGTGATCGCGTAGACGAAGCCCTCCAGCGGCCGGTAGTCCATCCGGTTCCAGACGCCGGGCCCCGATCGCGGCTGCTCCTCGAGGATCTGCCGCGCGTAGGCGACATTGAACCGCCAGAAGTCGACCAGCTCGCACGGCGCGTCGATCTCGGCCTGCACCGCCGACTTGGACTGCCCGAGCATGGTCGCCGCCGCCACGGTCTCACGCCACGGTCCCGACATCAGATCGGCCGCGCGCAGGAAGACCGCGGCCCGCTCGTCGAAGGACAGGTCGCGCCACTGCGGCGCCGCCAGCACCGCCGCCTCGATCGCGTCGCTCGCCTCCTCGTGCGTGGTGTCGGTGTAGGTCCCCAGCACCAGCGATCGCCGGTGCGGCGCCACGATCCCGTGCCGCTCACCGTCGCCGCCCCGCTCCTGTCCCCCGATCACCAGCGGCACGTCGACGCACTCCCCCGCGATCTCGGCCAGCCGCGCCCGCAGCCGCTCCCGCCCCGCCGTCCCCGGCGCGTACGACTGCGCTGGCTCGTTCGCGGGCACCGGAACCACCGTGACAGCGTCCATACTCCGAGGCTATCGCCGCGGCCCCGAGATCGCCCGGATCGAGATGTCGCTCGGCGCGTGGCGGATGGCTACAGCGGCGCCCACAGGTACCAGTTGAGCTGGGTCGATTCGAACGAGCCGCCGGGCGCGGCGACCTCGACGATGACCGGCTGGCCGACGCCGTCGACGGCACGGCGCACCGCGAGGGTGAACGGCTCACCGGCGCGGGGACGCCAGGCCGTGACGGTGGCGTTGGCGCCGACGGCGGCGCCACGGGTGGTCGTGGGGTCCGCCGTGGCGTGCCGGTCGAGATAGGCGTCCGCGTCGGCGGACGTGGCGTACTGGGTGTACCAGGAGGTGACGCCCTGGGAGTCGGTGCAGGTGATCTGCCGGATCGGCACCGGATCACCGGTGTGCACGACCAGCGCGCCCGTGGCGAAACACGTCGATTCCGACCAGCCGGTGGCGGTCGGGTCCTTCGGCAGGATCTGGGAGAAGTCGTAGAGCAGCGAGCGGTGCTCGCCCCACGACGCCACCGGCGGCGGCGCGATCCGGCCGGGTCGCACGAACTTCCAGTAGATCGCGCCGATCCCGACCACGCCGATACCGGCGACCATGGCCAGGACCAGCAGGGCGACCGCGAGCGCGCGCCAGCGCGACGACACCGCCTTGCGCGGTGAGGCGGATCGCGCGGCCGGATACGAGCCGTAGCCGGGCGGTCCCGCGCTCCAGCCGGGGCCACCGGCGATCGGCGGCCGGGCTCCAGAAGGTGGCGCCGTCACCAGGGTCGCCGTCGAGCTCGACGTCGGCAATGCGCCGGCTCGCTGCGGCGCCGAACCTCCCGGACCGGGAGCGCGCACCCCCTGCGATGCCGGCGCATGCGCCGCCGGCGCAAGGGCCGACAGCACTGGATGATTCGGCGCGGACGTGGCCGACGGCTGTGCCGACGCGCCGGTCACGCCACCCAGCGCATCCACCGCCGCCTGCGCGAACTCCGCACAGCTGCCGAACCTTTCGGCCGGGTCCTTGGCGAGCGCCCGGGCGATCACGGCATCGATCCCGGGCGGCAGGGTCGGCACCGTCGCGGACGCGCGCGGCACCGGCTTGCTCAGGTGCGCGGCCACCACCGCGCCGGGATTGTCGGCGGGGAACGGACTTTCGCCGGTCAGCAGGGTGAACAGGGTGCAGCCCAGGGAGTACTGGTCGGAGCGGTGGTCCACCGGCGCGCCGGAGAGCTGCTCCGGGGAGGCATAGGCGAGGGTGGCCAGGAAGGCCCCGGTGCGGGTCAGCTGGCGAGCGTCACCGCGCAGGCGGGCGATGCCGAAGTCGGTGAGCAGCACACGGTCGCCGGTGCGGGCGGCGGCCAGCAAGATGTTGGCGGGCTTCACATCCCGGTGCAGGACCCCGCGCTCGTGGGCGTAGTCCAGCGCCTCGGCGGTCTGGGCGACGATGTCGATCGCGCGCGCGGGTTCCACCGGCGAATTCCGGAACACCGACGCGTCGGTGCCGTCGACGTACTGCATGGAGATCCACATCAGCCCGTCCTCGACGCCGCGGTCGAGCACCGACACGATGCCGGGATGGTCCAGGTGCGCCGACACATCGGCCTCGCGTTCGAACCGCCCGCGCACCTCCGGGTCCGACGACAGTTCGCGATTCAGTAGTTTCAGCGCCACCTGACGCGGCAGCCGCGGGTGCGCCGCCAGGTAGACGGTTCCCATCCCACCCCGGCCGAGCAGCCGTTCGATCCGATACCCGGCGAAGACCGTACCCGCGCCGAATTCCACCCCGTGCATCCGTGACGAGCCTTTCGATCCCATACCGCTCCGACTGCCGGACCCTAGCCGATCCGGCAGCCGGAACGCGAGATCAGCGCAGATCGTCGGCGATGATCCGCTCGATATTGCGCTCGGCCAGCGCGGTGATGGTGACGAACGGATTCACGCTGGTATTGCCGGGAATCAGCGCGCCGTCGATGACGTAGAGGCCCGGATAGCCGTGCAGGCGACCGTAATTGTCGGTGGCCTCGTTGAGCACGCAACCGCCCAGCGGGTGATAGGTGAAGTCGTCACCCCAGGTCTTGTAGACGCCGAACAGATCGGTCCGGTAGATCGTGCCCTCCTTCTTGTTGATCTTGTCGAAGATCCGCTTGGCCGCGTCGATCGAGGACTGGTTCCAGGCGGTCTGCCAGTTCAGATCCACCTTGCCGGTGCCGGAGTTGAAGGTGAATTTGCCCCGGTTCGGGTTCTTCGTGATCGCCAGGTACAGGCTGACGTAGGTCTCGATGCCGGACGGGAACGGCGCGACCTCGGCGAAGGCCGGACCGCCCGCGTCGGCCCAGTTGTCGATGCCGAGGCAGGGCATGGCCGACTGCAGACTGCCGGTGGCGTCCCACATGTGGTTGGCCCGGCCGACCATGACATTGCCGTTGTTGCCCCACTTCTGCCCCACCGCGTCGGACAGATTGCGCAGCTGCCCTTTGGCTTTCAGCGCGACCAGCAGCTTGCTGGTACCGACGCTGCCCGCCGCGAAGAACACGCGGTCCGCGACGACCTTCTTGGTCGAGGTGGTCCGGCCCTGGGTGTCGATCACGGCCATCTCCACCTCGTAGCCGCTGCCGCTGGGCGTCACCGAGGTGACCATGTGCTGGGCGGCGATGGTCACCTTGCCGGTGCCGGTGGCCGCCGCCAGGTAGGTCTTGTCCAGCGAGCGCTTGCCCGCGTTGTTGCCGTAGATCACCTCACCCGCCAGCGCGGAGCGGCGCACCGTGTTCGCCTGTTCCTTCTTCATGTACTCGAAGTCGTAGACGTTGGGCACGAAAGTCCAGCCGAAACCGGATCTTTCGGCATGTTTGCGGCCGACCCGCGCGAACTGGTAGCACTCGGCCGACTCGAACCAGTTCTGGTCGATGGTGTTGACTCCGAGCGCGCTGTTGGCGCGTGGGTAGTAGGTGGCGTACATCTCGTCGGCATTCACCGAGGGCAGGATGGCGCCGAAGTTCTCCCGCTTGGGCGTCACCGCCATGCCGCCGTTGACCAGCGAGCCGCCGCCGACGCCGCGGCCCTGGTAGACCCGGATGCCACCGAAGCCCTCGGAGTCGAGCACGCCGGTGTAGCGGTCGATGTCCTTGTTGTAGGACCCGCCCATGAAGTACCCCACCGGCTGATCGGTGGTCTCGCGCAGCCAGTAGGACCGGCCGTCGGGCTTCAGGACCGGACAGAAGATGTCGCCGTCGGGCCCGGGTTTCGTCCAGGACATGCCCATCTCGGCGACGAGGACGTCGACGCCTGCCTGGGCCAGGCGCAGCGCGGCGACCGATCCGCCGTACCCGCTGCCGATCACCAGGGCGGGCACCTTGTCGCCGTCGGCCGCGGGCGCTGCTGCGGCGACCGCGCGACTCGCCAGCACGGCCGCCCCTAGCGTGAAACCTGTTGCAGCTAGGAACCCGCGGCGCGAAATACCCCCGGCGTATTGGTACTGACCTGGCTTTTCATACAAGAATTCACGCACCGAGCGGCTCCTCATCGAGACTGCAATGAGAACCTGTTATACCGAGACTTTCAGTGAAACAACCGCGTTTCGAACAAACGAAACCCCGGGCACGCGGGTGCCCGGGGTTTGCGGAAGCGGTGGGTCAGGCCAGCCGTTCGGCCGCGGCGGCCACCCGTTCGTCGGTCGCGGTGAGCGCGATGCGCACATGTTCCGGCGAGCGCGGGCCGTAGAAATCACCGGGCGCGGCGAGGATTCCACGCTCGGCGAGCCAGTCCAGGGTGCGCCGGCACGACTCCCCGCGGGTGACCCACAGGTACAGCCCGGCGTCGGAGAAGTCGATGCGGAAACCGGCCTCCTGCAATGCCTTTCGCAGGATCTCGCGACGGGCGCGGTAGCGCTCGCGCTGGCGCGCCTCGTGCTCGTCGTCGCTCAGCGCGGCGGTCATCGCCGCCTGGATCGGGAACGGCAGCATCATGCCCGAGTGCTTGCGCACCTCGAGCAGTTCGGCGACCAGCTCCGGATCGCCCGCGACGAAGCCGGCGCGGTAGCTGGCGAGATTCGAGGTCTTCGACAGCGAGTGGATCGCCAGCAGACCGGTGTGGTCGCCGTCGCACACGCGCGGGTCGAGAATCGAGACCGCCTCGCCCTCCCAGGTCAGACCCAGGTAGCACTCGTCGGAGGCGACGATCGCGCCGCGCTCGCGGGCGAACGCGACCACCTTGCGCAGATGCTCGATCCCGAGCACCTTGCCGGTCGGGTTCGACGGCGAGTTCACGAAGATCAGCGCGGGCTTCTGCGGGCCGATCTGGGTGAGCCCGTCCGCGCGCCACGGCTTCGCACCCGCCAGCAGCACGCCGACCTCGTAGGTCGGGTACGCGATCTCGGGAATCACGACCAGATCCTCCGAGCCCAGCCCGAGCAGACGCGGCAGACCGGCGATGAGCTCCTTGGTGCCGATCACCGGCAGCACGGCGGCCGGATCGACGCCGGTGATCCCGAACCGGCGCGCCAGCGCCGCCACGGTGGCGGCGCGCAGCTCAGGGGTGCCGTGCGTGGTCGGGTATCCGGGCACCTCGGCTACCGACCCCAGCGCCGCCTGGATCAGCGGATCGACCGGGTCGACCGGCGTGCCGACCGAGAGGTCGACGAGCCCGCCGGGATGTGTGGCCGCCTTCTCCTTGACCGCGGCGATCGTGTCCCAGGGAAAATCGGGCAGCAGGCTGCTGACCCTCATTCTTCTGCCATGGGGGGCAGCGCCTTGATGAAGGCCGGGTCGAAGTCGACCTTGCCCACCTTGGTGGCGCCGCCGGGGGAACCGAGCTCGTCGAAAAAGTCGACGTTGGCGTTGATGTAGCCGCTCCACTGGTCCGGGGTGTCGTCCTCGTAGAAGATCGCCTCCACCGGGCAGACCGGCTCACACGCACCACAGTCAACGCACTCGTCGGGTTGGATGTAGAGCATGCGGCCACCCTCGTAGATGCAATCCACGGGGCATTCCTCGATGCACGCCTTGTCCTTCACGTCAACGCACGGTTCAGCGATGATGTACGGCACTGCCGTTCTCCTAGTCTGTCCTCACCTGCGGTGGTACTCCGCCACCGAAACCCTATCCCGAGACCGCACCTCAGTCCCAGGTCAGCCTGCCCTAACTCACACTCTCGATCAGCCGATCACTCTTTCCCTCCGGCGTATCGGGCCCTGGATTCGGGATCAGCCGATCGACAGCGGCAGCGCCACCGGCTTGGGTGGCACCTGTCCGTAGACGGTGGTGCGTTCGCGCACCGGCCGGTCGATGCCCGCGGCGATCTCGGTGAGTTCGGCCACAGTCTTGGCCGAGCCGTGCTGGGAGCCGGCCATCCGGGAGATGGTCTCCTCCATCAGGGTGCCGCCGAGGTCGTTGGCGCCGCCGGTGAGCATCACCTGGGTGCCGACGGTACCGAGCTTGACCCAGCTGGTCTGGATGTTGTCGATACGGCCGTGCAGCATGATCCGGGCCAGGGCGTGCACCGCGCGGTTGTCGCGGTTGGTCGGGCCCGGCCTGGCCGCGCCCGCCAGGTAGAGCGGGGCGCTCTGGTGCACGAACGGCAGCGGGACGAACTCGGTGAAGCCGCCGGTCTCGTCCTGGATGCCGCGCAGCACCCGCAGGTGCCCCACCCAGTGCTTCGGGTTGTCGACGTGGCCGTACATCATCGTCGAGCTGGACCGGATGCCCAGCTGGTGCGCGGTGGTGATCACCTCGATCCAGGCCGAGGTGGGCAGCTTGCCCTTGGTGAGGACCCAGCGCACCTCGTCGTCGAGGATCTCGGCCGCGGTGCCCGGAATCGAGTCGAGCCCGGCCTCTTTCAGCGCCGCGAGCCAGTCGCGGATGCTCTGGCCGCCGCGGGAGGCGCCGTTGACGATCTCCATCGGGCTGAACGCGTGCACGTGCATCGACGGGACGCGGGCCTTGATCGCGCGGACCAGATCGGCGTACCCGGTGACCGGCAGCTCGGGATCGATGCCGCCCTGCATGCAGATCTCGGTGGCCCCGTCGACGTGCGCTTCCCAGGCGCGGTCGGCGACCTCGTCGGTGCTCAGCGTGAACGCGTCGGCATCGCCCTTGCGCTGGGCGAACGCGCAGAACCGGCAGCCGGTGTAGCAGATGTTGGTGAAGTTGATGTTCCGGTTCACCACATAGGTGACGTCGTCGCCGTTGACCGTGCGGCGCAGCGAATCGGCCAGTGCGGCAATGGCGTCCATGTTCACGCCGTCGGCGGTGGCCAGCGCGAGATACTGATCGTCGGTCAGGCCGGCCGGATCCCGCTCGGCGGCGCGCAGGGCGGCCAGGACGTCGGAATCGAGCCGCTCGGGCGCGGTGACGGCCAGGTCGCGGGCGTGTTCGCGGATGGTCTCCCAGTCGCCGAAGGCGCCGACGACTTCCTGACCGAGGCCGGAATCGCTGCGGCTCTCGGTGTTTCGGCCCTCGGTGTCGATGGCGGTGTTCAGGTCGACGCGCCCGACCGAGTCCCACGATTCGTCCGGCTCCTGCCACGGCAGGCCGACCGGCAGCGCGTCGGGCCTGGCGAGCCCCGTCGCCGGGTCGGTGAGCGCGGCGACGTGCGCGCCGATGCGCGGATCGATCCACGGGTGCCCGGCACGCACGTATTTCGGGTGCGCGGAGGTGCGCTCCACCAGCGTGAAGCCGGCCGCCTCGGTGATCTCGCGCAGGGTGTCCAGGTTCGGCCACGGGCGTTCGGGATTCACGTGGTCGACCGTCGCCGGCGACACCCCGCCCCAGTCGTCGATGCCCGCGTCGATCAGGGCGCGGCAATCGCTGTGCGAGACCAGGTTCGGCGGCGCCTGTACCGGAACATCCGGTCCCAGCAGCAGTCTCGTGACCGCGACGGTGGCCAGGAACTCGGTGACATCGGCGTCGGGGACATCGCGCATGGCGGTGTCGTCCTTGGCCCGGAAGTTCTGCACGATCACTTCCTGGATGTGCCCGAACTCGCGGTGCTGCTTGCGAATCGCCATGATCGACTCGGCGCGCTCGGTGAGCGTCTCGCCGATGCCGACCAGGATGCCGGTGGTGTAGGGCACCGAGAGCCTGCCCGCGTCGGTGATCGAGCGCAGCCGCACGGCCGGGTCCTTGTCGGGACTGCCGTAGTGGCACTGCCCCTTCTCGGTGAACAGCCGCGTCGAAGTGGTCTCGAGCATCATCCCCATCGACTGCGCGACCGGCTTGAGCCGGGCGATCTCGGCCCAGCTCATCACGCCGGGGTTCAGATGCGGCAGCAGGCCGGTCTCCTCGAGCACCAGGATGGAGACGGCGCGCAGGTAGTCCAGGGTGGAGTCGTAGCCGCGCTCGTCGAGCCACTGCGCGGCCTCGGGCCAGCGGTCCTCGGGCCGGTCGCCCAGGGTGAACAGGGCTTCCTTGCAGCCGAGCGCGGCGCCCTCGCGGGCGATCGCGAGCACCTCGTCCGGTTCCAGGAACATGCCGTGGCCCTCGGCGCGCAGCTTGCCCGGCACCGTCACGAACGTGCAGTAGTGGCACTTGTCCCGGCACAACTTGGTGAGCGGGATGAAGACGTTGCGCGAATAGCTGATCGTGCGCGGCCTGCCCGCCGACTCCAGGCCGGCGTCGCGGACCCTGGCCGCGCTGGCGCACAGATCGGCGAGATCGTCGCCGGTCGCGTGCAGCAGGACGGTGGCCTCGTCGACATTGAGGGTGACACCGTCGCGTGCCCGGCGCAGCGCCCGGCGCATGGCGGCGGGACTCGGCGGCGGCAGGGGAACGCTCGGGTTCGGAAGCTCGGTCACCCCGTCGATCATGCGCTACTTCTTTCCCGAACGTGCGGTCGGCTGGTCACGAGCCCGGACGGGCACGAGTTTGTCGTCCTCGTCGCACGACAACCCTCCGCACGACCCCGCGTATTCCCGAGGGGGTGAACTCACCGGCCGCGCATGCAACCATGGCCTCATGTCGCTGCCGCGTTCCACCATTCTGGCCGAACCGGCCTGGCGTCCGAGTGCCAAGGCCAAGCTGCTGTGGGCGCTGGAGAACGCGATCGCGGTCGCGGTGCTGTGCGTGGTGCTCGTCGGGTGGGCGCTGCTCGACGCCGACCGGCGCGGGTGGCAGCTGGTCGCGGCCGTGCTCGTCGTCGCGTGCGCGGTGCTCGGGGTGGTCGTGGTGCCACTGTGGCGCTACGCGGTACATCGCTGGGAGGTCACCGACGAGGCCGTGTACACCCGGGTCGGGTGGCTGGACCAGGAGTCGCGGGTCGCGCCGATCTCGCGGGTGCAGACCGTCGACACCGAGCGCGGGCCGCTGGAGCGGATACTCGGGCTGGCCACCGTCACCGTGACCACGGCGTCCTCGGCGGGCGCGGTGAAGATCAGCGCGCTGGATCTCCCGGTCGCCGAACAGACCGTGGCCCGGCTGGCCGCCATCGCCGCCCAGCATCGCGGGGACGCCACGTGAGCACCCCGCCCGCGCCGCAGGCCGAGTGGCAGCGGCTCGACCCGCGCATGCTCATGGTCTATCCGATCAACGAGATCATGAAATACATTCCGGTGCTGCTCGGTTCGATCATCGTCGGCACCACCAGCGGCAATCCGCTCTGGAGCCTGATCCCGGTGACCCTGGTCGCGGGGTTCGGCGTCGCGCGCTGGTTCACCACCTCCTACCGCATCGACGCCGATCACGTGCAGCTGCGCAGCGGGATCGTGCAGCGCCGGACCCTGTCGGTGCCGCGCCCGCGGATCCGTTCGGTGGACGTGGAAGCGCCGCTGCTGCACCGCGCGCTCGGGCTGGCGGTGCTGGCGATCGGCACCGGCAAGCAGACCGACAAGGGCGAGGAGTTCAAGCTCGACGCGCTCGACACCAGCCGTATCCCCGCGCTGCGGGCCGAATTGCTCTCGCACACCGGGCAATTCCCCACCGACCAGCCGGAGTCACCGGGCGTCCCGCATGTCGCCCCGCACGACGCCGCCGCCGAATCGGGGGTCGAGATCGGGCACTGGCAGGCCGCGTGGGTGCGCTACGCGCCGCTGTCGCTGACCGGGCTGGCCGTCGTCGCGCCGATCGCGGGCCTCGGCGCGCAGTACGGGCTCATCGACATCCTGTCGGAATCACCCGCCGTGCAGCACCTCGACGACGACAGCCCGCCCATCGTCGCGATCGTCATCACCGGACTGACGCTGCTGTCGGTGGCGCTGGTGAGCCTGGCCGCCTGCGCCCAGTACCTCGCGACCTGGTTCGGGCTCAGGGTCATCGACAACGGCGCCACCCTGCACCTGCGCCACGGCCTGTTCACCACCCGCCAGATCACCCTGGACCTGGCCCGGTTCCGCGGCGCGACGCTCAATGATCCGCTGCTGCTGCGCGCCGCCAAGGCCGCGCAGCTGGAGATGATCATGACCGGGGAGAACCCACGACAGAAGATCCTGCCGCAGGCGCCGCGGACCGCGGTCGAACGCACCCTCGACGAACTGCTCCGCACCCGCCGCAAGCCCGACGGGCCGCTCGACGCCGACCCGGCACCACCGGATTCCGGTGCCGAGCCGTCCCGGCCCACGTCAGCCGCGTCGCCGTCGTCGACGAAACAGGCGGCACCGCAACCGATCACCGGCACCGCCCTGGGCACGATCGAGCTGATGCGGCACGGTCCGGCGGCGCGGCGGCGCCGCTACACCAAGGCGGCGTGGCCGGTCGGCGGGCTGGTCGTCGTGCTGCTCGCCGTCGCCCTGAGCTTCGGCCCGCTGCCGGGCTGGCTCTGGGGCCTGCCGGTGGTGTTCGCCGCGATCATGGCCGCGCTCGCCGAGGACCGCTACCGCAGCCTCGGCCATCGGGTGCTGCCCGGCAGCACCGGACCGACCTGGCTGATCACCCGGCGCGGCAGCCTCGACCGCAATCGCGACTGTCTGGAGGCACCGGGCATCATCGGCTGGACCATCCGCCGGACCTACTGGCAGCGACGGGCCGGGCTGGCGACCGTCGTCGCGGCGACCGCGGCGGGCAAGAAGGCCTACCTGGTGGACGACATCCCGTTCGACCAGGCCGTCGCCCTCATCGAGGCCGTCACGCCCGGGGTGCAGGGCAGCCGCTGACCGGCGCGGCGCTGCCGCCGACCCCGGGCGGCACCGAGTGTCGGCCCCCGCGCACGCCCGCGCGCGGCGTAGCGTTCCCTCTGGAGCCGTAGGGCGGACGGAGGGTGGTTGGTGTGGAGTTCACCGAGATCATCGAGACCGCGGGTCAGGCGCTCGACGGTGCCGGCGTGGCGGCGATCGTCATCGGCGGGCTCGTCGGGACCGTCAAGTTCCTCCGCGCGCTGGCCGGGCACACGGAGTTCGACCTCGCCTACCGGGTCTACCGGCGCGGCCTCGGCCGAGCCATCCTGCTCGGGCTGGAATTCCTGGTCGCCGCCGACATCATCCGAACCGTCGCCATCGCACCCACGTTCACCAGTGTCGGGGTCTTGGCGCTGATTGTGCTGGTCCGGACGTTCCTGAGCTATTCGCTGGAGCTCGAGCTCACCGGCCGGTGGCCGTGGCAGCAACCGCAACCCGCGGACGCGCCGACTCCGCGCCCGGTGACCTAGACGGCCGCCGCCTCGAGCTCCGGCTTCGGCTCCCCCGCATCGGCTTTCGCATCCCGCATCAGGAGGACGGCGAGCACGGCGGCGGCGACCGAGGCCAGCGCACCGACGCCGAAGGTGACCTGCATGGCGGTGCAGAAGGCATCGCGGGCCAGCCCGATGACGGTGCCGTCTCCGGTGCCGAGCGCGCCCGCGATCGACTCCTTGGCCACGGCGGGCGCCGAATCCGGCATGGCGCCGGCGAAGGTGCCCGCCAGCACCGCGCCGAGCACCGCGACACCCAGCGCCGCACCGGCCTGCTGAATGGTGTCGTTGAGGGCCGAGCCGACGCCGGCGTGGTCCTCGGGTACCGCGCTCATCAGCGCGCCGATCGCGGCGGGCATCGCCAGGCCGCCGCCGGCGCCGAGCAAGGCCATCGCGACGGCGGGCAGAATGAAGCTCGCCCCGGCGTCGAGGGTGGCCAGTACCGCGAAGCCCGCGGCGACGACGAACAGACCGGCGATGGTGACGATCCGCGCGCCCAGCTTCCCGACCAGCACCGCGCCGGTGCCGTTGGCCATCAGCAGGGTGACCGCCATCGGGGTGAAGGCCAGCGCGGTCCGCATCGGCGAGTAGTCGAGCACGAACTGCAGGTACTGGGTGAGCACCAGGACCAGACCGCCGTTGGCGAAGGTCACCAGGACCAGCGAGAAGCTGGAACCGGTGAAGGTGCGGTTGCCGAACAGCTGCAGCGGCACCATCGGTTCGTCGGTGCGCAGTTCGCGAATCACGAAGGCGCCCAGGGCCAGGACCGTGACGGCGAAGCCGACCAGCACGTCGCGATCGGTCCAGCCCGCGTGCGGCACCGAGATGATGGTCCACACCAGCGCGGTCATGCCGATGATCGAGGTCAGCATGCCGGGCAGGTCGGGCCTGCGCCACGGCCCCTTGGACTCGGGCATCAGCACCAGCGCGGCCACGATGGCGACCGCCGCGATCGGCACATTCATCACGAACACCGAACCCCACCAGAAATGATCGAGCAGCACGCCGCCGACGATCGGGCCGCCGACCATGCCGACCGTGGCCACCGCGCTCCACGCGCCGATCGCCTTGGGTCGTTCGTCGTCGTCGAAGACGGTGATCAGGATCGACAGCGTGCTTGGCATGATCAGCACACCGCCGATGCCCATCAGCGCCCGGCCCGCGATCAGCAGTTCGGCGCTGCCCGCGTAGGCGGCCAGCAGTGACGCGCCGCCGAAGAGGACCAGGCCGATCACCATCACCAGCTTGCGGCCGAACCGATCCGACAGGCTGCCCGAGGTGAGCAGCAGGCCGGCGAACACCAGCAGGTAGGCGTCGATGATCCACTGGATCTGCTGTGCGCTCGCGTCGAGATCGGTGGCGATCTGCGGGATGGCGACGGTGAGGACCATGTTGTCCACCACCAGCACCAGCGAGCTCAGGCACAGCACGATCAGGATCAGCCACCGGCGGGGGTTGCGGACCACCGGGTCCGCCGAAGGTGTTGCGAGCGTGTCCATTCTGCTCTCCTCTCGACTATCGCCGCACACTGTGCGGTCATGTCGAACACTGTACGATCACTGAACGTCGTACGCAACAGGAACGCCGTTCGAAATCCGTACAGTGTTCACAGCGAGCTATGCTGTGCGCACACGCGACGTGGAGACCGACACATCACCAGCACAGGAGGCAGCGATGGCCGCGGGCAGCACGAACTCGACCGAGATCGCATCGGTGTGGACCAGGCCGACCCGCGAACGCCGAGATCAGCCCGCGCTGAGCCGAGATCAGATCGTCGCCGAGGCGATCGCGCTGCTCGACGAAGAAGGCTTCGACGCGCTGAGCATGCGCAAGCTGGGCGCCCGGCTCGGCGCGGGCGCGACCTCGCTCTACACCCATGTCGCGAACAAGGACGAGCTACTCGAACTGGTCGTCGACCAGGTCATCGGAGAGGTCCCGTTCCCGGAGCCGGACCCGGCGAACTGGCGGGCCACGGTGCACGAACAGGCCGACGGCCTGCGCGCGACCCTGCTGGCCCACCCGTGGGTCACCATCGTGTTCGGCAACGCGGCGCTGACCTACCTCGGCCCCAACATGATGCGGCTGACCGACTCGATGCTGTCGCTCGTGGAGGCGGGCGGCTTCCCCGACGACGTCGTCGACGTCACCACCAACACGGCCTTCCGGTTCATCGTCGGCTCGTGCGCGAACGAGGCCGTGATGCTGACGACCATCGCCCGCAGCGGACTGCCGCCGCAGCAGTGGGTCGACCGGGTGATGGCGGCCAGCGCCGCCGCGTCGCAGCGGTACCCGCGCCTGCACCGGCGCTATGTCGCCCAGCGCGAGCAGGTCGTCGCCGAGGCGGCGGGCGGGAAGGTGAGTCAGTTCTCCGAGGCGATCGATCTGATCCTGGACGGCGCCGAGACCCGGCGCCACTGACGCCTCAGCTCCGGAACAGGCCCACGTTGGAGCGGTAGTAGAGGTAAGCGGCCGGCGCGAGCACCCCGCAGGCGAGCAGCAGCAGGGTGCGACCGTCGCTGCTGAGCAGCACGTCGCCGCCGGGACCCCGCGAGGCCGCCACCAGGAATCCGAAGACCCACACCACGATCGGCGCGAAGGCGAAACCGAGCCGGGAGGTCACCGATTCCATCCCGTAGACCAGCGCCACATTGATCGGGGCGGCCAGCAGCGCCGCCACCGGCAGCGCGACGGCACCGACGTAGAGCGGCAGGAACAGCACCTCGACGGCCAGCGTGATCAGCGCGTCGACGAGCAGCAGCACCACGATCAACCCCGAGATCACCGGGTCGAACCGGGCGGGCAGACGCACCGACCGCAGCACGGCGGTCGACGTGCCTGCGGGCTGAGCGGAGTCGGTCACCATGGGGGCGAGTCTATTCGGCCGAACCGGTCGACCGGGCCGCCCGCACGCGTGGCCCGGCGATGCGCCAGCCGATCAGCAACGCGGGCACGATGAGCACCAGGCTCGCCACCGTCCAGGTGCCCACCGGCCGGTCGATCGCCATCAGGACCAGCACGGTGAACAGGAACGCCAACGTCAGCAGGCCGGTGTAGGGCGCGCCCATCATCCGGAACGCGGGGCGCTCGATCCGGCCCTGTCGCCACAGCCGCCACATCTGCAACTGACACAGCACGATGGTGCCCCAGGAGGCCAGGATGCCCAGCGAGGCCAGGTTCAGCACGATCTCGAACGCCTGATCGGGGACGACGCCGTTGAGCACCACGCCGAGCAGGGCGATGCCGAAGGTGAGCAGGATTCCGCCGTAGGGCACGCCGTGGCTGCTCATCACGGCCGTGAACCGGGGCGCGCTGCCGCGCACCGACATCGAGCGCAGGATTCGGCCGGTCGAGTACAGCCCGGCGTTGAGGCTGGAGAAGGCGGCGGTGAGCACCACGATGTTCATCAGCGAACCGATTCCCGGCACGCCGAGCGCGGCGAAGAAGGTGACGAACGGGCTCTCGCCCGCGTGATAGGCGGTGTAGGGCAACAGGAGTCCGAGCAGCAGCAGCGACCCCACGTAGAACACCGCGATCCGCAGGATCACCGAATTGATCGCCCGCGGCATCAGCTTCTCGGCGTCCTTGGTCTCTCCCGCCGCCGTGCCGACCAGCTCGACGGCCGCGTAGGCGAACACGACCCCCGAGGTGACGGTGACCAGCGGCAGGATGCCGGTCGGGAACAGCCCGCCGTACTCGGCGATCATCGGCGGCCCGGTCGGCTCGCCGCGGACGGTGAACCGGCCGAGCAGGAACACCGTGCCGACGACCAGGAACGCGCACAACGCCGTCACCTTCACCAGCGCCGCCCAGAACTCCATCTCCCCGAAGGCCTTGACGCTCACCAGGTTCACGATGAGCACGATCACCAGCGCGATCAGCGCCAGCAGCCACTGCGGCACCACCGTCAGCGGCGACCAGTAGTGGAAGTACAACGCGATCGCGGTGGAGTCGGCGATGCCGGTCATCGACCAGTTCAGGAAGTACATCCAGCCGGCCACGAAAGCCGCCTTCTCCCCGAGGAATTCGCGGGCATAGGAGACGAAGGAGCCCGAGGTCGGCCGGTGCAGCACCAATTCGCCCAGCGCCCGCAGGATGAAGAACACGAACACACCGCAGACGGCGTAGACGATCCACAGCGACGGCCCCGCACTGGCCAGCCTGCCACCGGAACTCAGGAACAACCCGGTCCCGATCGCGCCGCCGATGGCGATCATCATCAGCTGCCGTTTGCCCAGGGACTTGTGGTAACCCGCATCCTCGTCTTCGAGTTCCGGCCGATCACCCACTACGGTCATGACGCCACCCCTTGTGCTGAGAACACCCGGATACGCGGACATCGGAAACCTACCGGTCGACCCACCCGGCAGGCACGGCAACCCCGTGGCTAGCGACTCAGTCGAGGCCGGCGAACAGGTCGTGCTCGAAGCCGTCGGCGCCCACCTGGCCGCGCGTACCGCGCACGAGCGTGAAGTGTTCCTCCGGCAGCACCGGCAACGCGATGTTGTTGGACAGGGCGAACTCCCGGCCACTGGGCGCGACGGTCACCTGGGTGGCGTGCGCGCGCATCGCGGCGCGCTTGGCCGAGACGGCGTCGGAGACGTCGACCACGGTGGTCACGCCCGTCGTCGACATGGCGGCCAGCTCGGCCTCCACCGGCAACCGCCAACCGGCGGGCAGCGCGCCGGGCAACTCGTCGACGGTGCGGCGGGCCAGCGCGGCGGTGTGCTGGCGCAGCAGGTCGCCGTCGGTGACGGTCCAGTAGAACTTGGGCACGTCCCAGCCCCGCTCGGCCGCCGCCGCGACGGCCGCGGTGGTGATCTCGTGCGCGCGGATGTGGTCGGGGTGGCCGTAGCCGCCGCGCGGATCGTAGGTCACCACGACCTTCGGCTTCAGCTCCAGCAGCACCTCGACGAGCGCCTCGACCGCGGCGTCGCCGGAGTTCACGAAGGCCCGTGGATGCGCGGCCGACGGCGTGCCCGCCATGCCGGAATCGCGCCAGCGGCCCGCGCCGCCGAGGAACCACGGCGCGCCCGCGTCCAGCGCGTCCAGCGCCGCGGTGAGTTCGGCGATGCGGTAGCCGCCGAGCTGGTCGGCCTCGGCGGCGATCAGGCCCGCCCAGCGCGCACCGATGACCTCGCCCTCCTCGCCGAGGGTGCAGGTCACCACCGTCACCGGACGGCCGCGCTTGCGATAGTGCGCGATCGTGCCACCGGTGGTGAGGGTTTCGTCGTCGGGGTGGGCGTGCACCAGCAGCAGGCCGCCGGTCTCGCGGGTCGAATGCGTCACGGGATCCTCCGCCATTGCGCCGTGTCTGCGAAGATGCCGACCTGGATCGCACCGGCCAGCGAGACGCCGTCCACCCGCGGGCCCGCCGCGGCGACGACGTTGTCCTGCACGATCGGCAGCACCGTCGACAGTTCCCACAGCTTGGGCTCTGCCTCGGCCAGCACGCGCGGCACCTCGACGCCGCGCAACGCCTCGTCGATCGAGGGTTGCAGGGTCGGGTCGCACACGCCGCCGATGTTGCTGGGCGCCTTGCGGTAGGCCTCAGCCGCCGCCAGCGCCTTGCTGTCGGCGCCGGGAAGCTCCGGCGGGGCGCAACCGTAGCGCGAGGCCAGCACCGTCGCGGGGTCGTCCCCGGCCAGCTCCCAGCCGACGATGGCGTCGATCGCGGATTCGGTGAGGTCCTTGCCGTACAGCTCGTCGGCGGGCACGCCGCGCACGGTGGCATCGATGCCCGCGCTGCGCAATTGGTCGGCGGCGGTATTGGCCACGGCCAGCGCGGCCGCGTCCTCGTTGACGGCGCCGATCCGCACCGACAGACCCTTGCCGTTGCGCGCCACCGAGCGCGGGCGCGGCGCGGGCGAGGTCGGCGAGCCGGTCTGCGGCGTCTCCGGCGCGCGGCCGAAACCGGCCTCGGCCAGCAGCGCGAACGCTTCCTCGGTGCTCAGCCGGGGCGGCGCGGTCGGGACGTAGCCGGGACTCGACGGCGGGAGCACCTGGGCGCGTGCGGGTTCCACCCAGCCGCCGGTCTGCGCGCCGACGGTGGCCAGCAGCGCGGGATCGAGCAGCGCGAGCACCGCCTTGCGCACGCGCACGTCGGTGAGGTCACCCGAGCGGCCGTTGAGCGCCAGTTGCAGCTCGCGGGCCTGCGGCATGATCGTGGTCCGCACCGACGGGATCGCGGCGAGCTGGGCCTGGGTCGCGACGCCGCCGTGCACCAGCGCCATCTGCGCGTCGCCGGTGCGCAGCGACTCGGCCAGCTGCGAAGGCGTACCGCCGCGGCGGAACAGGATCTGGTCCGGCGCGGCCGGGGTGCCCCAGAAGCGGTCGTTGCGCTCGAGCAGGATCTCGTCGCGCCCGCGGTCGACCGACTTGATCGTGAAATTGCCGCCCGAGACCGGAATCCGGTCGACCAGACCGCTGGTGAACCCGCCCGGCGAGTCCTTCACCAGGTGCGAGGGCAGCAGGTTCGAGAACAGTTCGCGCCAGGCCGGATACGGCTGGGTCAACGTCACGGTGACCGTCTTGCCGCCCCCGGACGACGCCACGTCCGAGATCAGCCGGTAGCCGGCCGGGTCGACCACGCCGGGCTGGGTCGTCATCTGCTGCCACAGGAACCGGAAGTCCTCGGCCGCGATCGGGGCGCCGTCGGACCAGTTGGCCTGGTTGCGCAGCGTGTAGGTGATCGTGAACGGCTCCTGCGCGGTGACATCGGCCGACTCGATGAGCGAGGCGTCGGGCACCCAGTCGACCACGGCCGGATGCGCCTGCGCCGCCACCGGCCGGAACGGGCTCGGCAGCACCATCGAACTCACCGCGTTGGTGGCGGGCGACTGATCCGAGCGCAGATGCGGATTGAACCCGATGCCGATGTCGTCGATCGCGACCACGACCGTGTTCTTCCCCGGCTTGGCCTGGGTGGTCTTGGGCGAATCGGTGCTCTCGATCGGCGGCGGTGGATTCGCGGTGCAACCGGCGAGGACCGCCGTCGAGGCCGTCATCACCATCACCGCCACGCGCCACCTCGCGCGTCTGACCCCCGAACTCACTCTGGCACCCTACCTCGCCCATCTGTCCGGATCACGGCACCGGTCTCTGCGGAAACGACAGTGGGACGGTACCGAAGTACCGTCCCACTGTCAGAACCTGATCAGGAGTTGCTCACCGCGCGGTCGCGGGCCTTGCGGCGCGACAGGTCGCGAGCGCGCTCGTTGGCGCCGAGCACCACCTTGCGCACGCGGACGACCTCGGGGGTGACCTCCACGCACTCGTCGCCGGCGCAGAACTCCATCGCCAGCTCCAGGTCGAGCTGCAACGGCTTGGCCATGGTCTCGAACGTGTCCGCGGTCGCGCTGCGCATGTTGGTCAGCTTCTTCTCGCGGGTGACGTTGATGTCGAGATCCTCGGCACGCGGGTTGATGCCGACGACCATGCCCTCGTAGGTGTCCGAGCCCGGCTCGACGAAGAACTGACCACGGTCGGCCAGCTGGATCATCGCGAACGGGGTGACGGTGCCCGCGCGGTCCGACACCAGCGAACCGGTGTGGCGGGCGCGGATCTCACCGGCCCACGGCGCGTAGCCGTGGGAGACGGCGTTGGCGATGCCGGTGCCGCGGGTCTCGGTGAGGAACACGGTCCGGAAGCCGATGAGGCCACGCGACGGGACGATGAACTCCATGCGCACCCAGCCGGCGGCGTGGTTGCTCATCTGCACCATCTTGCCCTTGCGGGCGGCCAGCAGCTGGGTGATGGCGCCCAGGTACTCGTCGGGGCAGTCGATGGTCAGCTCTTCGAACGGCTCGTGCACCTTGCCGTCGACGGTCTTGGTGACCACCTGCGGCTTGCCGACGGTCAGCTCGAAGCCCTCGCGGCGCATCTGCTCGACCAGGATGGCCAGCGCCAGCTCACCACGGCCCTGCACCTCCCAGGCGTCGGGACGGCCGATGTCGAGCACGCGCAGCGACACGTTGCCGATCAGTTCCTGGTCCAGGCGCGACTTCACCATGCGGGCGGTCAGCTTGTGGCCCTGCACCCGGCCGACCAGCGGCGAGGTGTTGGTGCCGATGACCACCGAGATGGCGGGCTCGTCGACGGAGATACGCGGCAGCGCGACCGGGTTCTCGGTGTCGGCGAGGGTGTCGCCGATCATGATGTCCGGGATACCGGCGATCGCGACGATGTCACCGGCGACGGCGACCTCGCCCGGCTGACGCTCGACACCGATGGTCTGCAGCAGCTCGGTGATCTTGACCTGCTTGGCGCCCTCGGCGTTGATCCAGGTGACGTTCTGACCCTTGCGCAGCTCACCGTTGTGCACGCGAACCAGGGCGAGACGGCCGAGGAAGGCCGAGGCGTCGAGGTTGGTGACGTGGGCCTGCAGCGGCGCCTCCGGGTTGCCCTTGGGCGCCGGGATGTTCTCCATGAGCACATCGAACAGGGCGTCGAGGTTCTCGGCGTCGGGCGCCGAGCCGTTCTCGGGACGCTCCTTGGAGGCCTTGCCCTCGCGGCCGGAGGCGTACAGGACCGGCAGGTCCAGCGCCAGCTCGGCGGCTTCGGCGGCCTCGTCGTCGAGGTCGGAGGCCAGGTCGAGCAGCAGGTCGTGCGACTCCTCGACGACCTCCTCGATCCGGGCGTCGGGACGGTCGGTCTTGTTGACGACCAGGATCACCGGCAGCTTGGCCGCGAGCGCCTTGCGCAGCACGAACCGGGTCTGCGGCAGCGGGCCCTCGGACGCGTCGACGAGCAGCACGACACCGTCGACCATGGACAGGCCGCGCTCGACCTCACCGCCGAAGTCGGCGTGGCCGGGGGTGTCGATCACGTTGATGACGGTGACGGAGCCGTCGGGGTGATGGCGGTGGACCGCCGTGTTCTTGGCGAGAATGGTGATGCCCTTCTCGCGCTCCAGATCTCCGGAGTCCATGACCCGGTCGACCAGTTCGGCTCGCTCAGCGAACGCGCCCGACTGACGAAGCATGGCGTCGACCAGCGTCGTCTTGCCGTGGTCGACGTGGGCCACGATGGCGACGTTGCGAAAATCGCGTGTAGACGACACGCCTCAATCCTCCTGCTGTTGGTGTATTGGCGCGCATTCATCTGGCATCGCGGCCTGTTACACCCTACCGGTACCGGAGTGGCACGCACGTGTCAGGCTTTGTACTTAGGGTACGCTAACCCTCATGGGCAAGGTGAAGGCGAAGAAGGTGTCGAGCCTGAAGCCGAAGAAAAAGTGCTGCAGAAAGAAGACGCGCTGCTTCAAATGCCCCGTCGTCATCATGCGCATGAAGAAGGCCGAGGCCGCCGGAGTGTGCGGTAAAGATCTCAAAAAGGCGCTCAAACACGCGCGTGCGGCCTGAGGCGGATGACCACGGGCGATGCGTGCCGCCCGAAGCAGGCGTAGAACTGCAGGTATGGGTACTCCGAAACCGGCGTTGCTCTCCGATCCCGAGATCACCATCGCCCTGGCCACCCTCCCGGAGTGGTCACGCGACGGCGACGCGATCACCCGCACGGTGCAGGCGGAGTCGTTTCCGGCCGGCATCGAACTGGTCCGCAAGGTCGCCACGGCGGCCGAGGCGGCCGATCATCATCCCGACATCGATATCCGATGGCGCACACTGCGATTCACCCTGAGTACACACTCGGCCGGCGGCCTCACCGCCAACGACACGGCCATGGCGCACACCATCGACAACCTCGTCGGCGGCTGAAACCTCAGCTCGCGGCGGGCACTTCGGCCCGGCGACCCAGCCCACGCGCCTGCGCGCGCAGGGTGTCGCGGCCGTGCCAGATCAGCCAGCCGAGCAGCACGAACACCCCGATCACGTCGACCGCGCCGAGCCAGGCCAGCGGCCACGGCCGGGGGATCGTCCAGATGGTCGGCTGCGCGAACGACAGCACCCAGGGCACGCCGATCAGCATCGTCAGCACCCAGAATCCGGCGATGATCCGCGCGACGCGCTGCTCCCGCAGCGGGCCGTAGAGCAGCCACAGCACCGTCGGGATCAGCCAGACCCAGTGGTGCGACCAGGAGATCGGCGAGATCATCAGGCCGAACAGCTGCACCAGCACCAGGGTGCCGAGCCGGTCGTCGGGGCCCAGCGTGCGCCAGGCGAGGACCGCCAGCACCGCCGTGACCAGGACCGCGGCGAGCCACCACGGCCCGGACTGCACGTCGTAGCCGAGGATCCGGCTCAGCGCGCCGCGCAGCGACTGGTTCCACACCGACCCCACCGGCCCGATCCGGTCCGCATCCCCGAGCAGCGTGCCGAAGTACCGCTTCGCCTCGTGCGCGTTGATGAGAAAGCTCACAGCGACGGTCAGTCCGAAGGCAGCCGCCGACCACAGCACCGTCGCCCAGCGGCGGCGGGCCACGAAATACAGCCCGGTGATCGCGGGCGTCAGCTTGATGCCGGCGATCACGCCGACCAGCGTGCCCGAAATCCACCACCGCGCACTGCGCACCGCCAGCATCGCGCCGAACACCAGGAACACATTGACCTGGCCGTAGTCGATCGTCGTGCGCACCGGCTCCAGCCAGACGCCCAGCGCCGTCCAGCCGACCGCGGCCGTGATCCACCGCGTCCGCTTGGCCCGCTCCGCGCCGAGCAGCAGTTCGAAGCTGATCCGGATCACGCCGTAGAGCGCGGCGACGGTGGCCAGCATCCAGCCGACGGCGACCGCCGCGAACGGCAGATAGTGCAGCGGGAAGAAGACCAGCGCGGCGAACGGCGGATAGGTGAACGGCAGCGGGAAGTCCGGCGTCTTCTCCGCGTAGGTGAAGTCGTAGAGGCGATCGGTGAGCAGCGCGGCCGAGCCGTCCACATACACGTGCAGATCGACGACATTGAGGCCGTTCTTCGCGAACAGCATCCAGCCCAGCCTGGCGAGCACGGACAATCCGAGCAGCGCGAGAGCCCATCGGAGGTGTCGGTTCAATGCCAGGCTTTCGGTCGAGTGGGCGGCGTCGCGGTGCTTTCCTCACCTTAACCGGGCGACCACGGACAGCCGCGCGCACGGGTTCGCGCGAGGGCGCGCGACACCATCGGTAACATTTGCATCAACATCCCCAGCTGTAACACCAACGGGGGTTAGCGTCGATGAACACGGCCGCCGGTTCGCCGCCAGCGGCCGGGCGGCTGTACAACACGGCAGCGATGTCCTTAGAGTGACCCCGACATCGAAGGGCTCGATACCCCTCGCCCCATCGCAACACCGAGGTAAGGACGGCTGGACAAGTGCTTCGTAGCCGAGGATCGCGGATCGCAACGACCGCATTCGCCATTGCGGCAAGCGCCATGCTCGCCGCGCCGGCGTCGACCATCGCCGCTCCGGCACCTGCTCCGCAGGCCGCGCCGATCAGCGTTCCGATGGTGCCCGAGGGCGTCCCGGTCGACGCGCTGGCCGCCTTCGCCCCCGCCGTCGCGGGCCTGATCGCCGGCCCCGCCGACGTCGCCAGCCCGCAGACCGCGCTGCTCGATCAGGCGCGCGCCCTGCTGGCCACGCTGAACCTGCCGCCGGCCATCAAGTCCACGCTCGAGCGGATCATCACCTTCCTCGACGGCAGCGGCGGCGGTGGCCCGGAGATCCCGCAGGACGGCCCGGTCATCGCGCAGTTCCTGTACCCGACGATCGGCAAGGGCTGCATCGGCGACGGCGCCGACTCGGTCGGCACCGCGCTCGCGGTCGCGGGCCCGGCCCAGCTGCCCCCGCCCGGCGTCGCCGCCGGTCAGGCCGGTTTCGTGTTCACCGCGCTCGGCACCAAGGCGCCGACCGCCGAGCAGAACCCGCCGATGACGGTGCAGTGGCTCAACCTCGACACCCGCCAGTCCGCGATCCAGACGCTGACCGACGAGGCCAAGATCAACCCCGGCGGCCCGGCCACCCTCTCGGCCATCGCCAGCACCGGCCACGGTCGCGTCGTCGCCGTCGTCTCCGGCTCGCTGACCACGCAGGCCGAGGGCGCCGCCCCGCGCACCTGCACCTTCATGCCGACCCTGGGCTTCTTCACCGTCTAGGTCCGCGACGCACCGAGCCCGGTCCGTTCCCTCGGGAACCGGCCGGGCTCTGTCGTTGTCGGCGGGTTCCCGCGGGCATCGCGATGTGGTAGACCGAGAACCATGGCGACCACGCAAGGTTCATCCCGCGCCGCTCGGTCGATCCGCAGCAGGCGGTCCAGCCGCTCCATCCTGTCCTACCGATCCGAGGGTTCGATCCTGTCGATCGGCTCGGCCTATTCGATCCTGTCGATCGGCAGCGTCGGCTCGGTGCTCTCGATCGGCTCGGTCGGCTCGTTCGGGTCGGCGATCTCCTCGGGCTCGTTCGCGAGCCTGGGTTCGGCGCTGTCGGGTCTGTCGCGCTGGTCGCTGCTGTCGTGGCGCGGCGTGCTCGCCGAACCCGAAGGCCGGGCCGCGCTGCGGGTCATCCCCGACGACGAGCCGGATCTCCGGCTCGCGCCGACCTGCCACTGCCAGACCTAGCTCACCACTGGCCGTAGTCGGTGGCCAGCACCCGGTTCAGATCGACGCCGATGCCGTCGATATCGCGCTTGTCGATCTCGAACTGGTGCAGCTGGGCGGCCGGGTGCACATAGCCCTTCGGCGTGCCCCAATTGTGCTGCCAGAACCAGGAACCCAGCCCGGCGTCGAGCGCGCGGTCGATGGTGGGGGTGTTGGCGTAGATGCCGACGAGATCGGCGCCGAGCACCGACTGCCACCCTTCGATGTAGGGCGCGATCATCTCGTCGAACTCCTCCTCGGAGGGGTTGTCGTCGATCGAGGCGTAGATCGGCGCGGTGTCGGGACCACCGGCGGCGGTGTGCAATTCCCAGCCGCGCTCGGCGTGCTGCTTGCCCGCTTCCAGGCCGCCGCGCCAGTCGGCCGTCGGGCCCTTGCCGAACTGATAGTTCGACACGATCGACAACCCGGCCGCCCACAATTGCTCGACCTCGGCCGCCAGCAGCGGCTTGCCCGCCATCCACTCCGCGCCGGGCCTGCGGTCGGAGACGTAGCGGATCACGCCGATGTGCCCCGCGTCCCTGATCGCCTCGGCCGAGGGCACGCCCGCGGCGTAATCGACCAGGGTGCCGAAGGATTGGGCGGCCGCGGGTGCGGCGGAGGTGGCGGCCAGGCCGAGCCCGACCGTGGTCGCGGCGGCGGCGAAGCCGAAGAACTCCCGCCGGGTCACCGGAACAGAACGCATCGCAGAGCTCCTTCGCGCAACCCGACCTTCAACCGGCAGCGTGCCCGGCGCGCCTTCCCCGAATCCCGCGCGCCGGGAGCCTCGAACGTGCACTCATTTCACCACAACCACAGGGGAACCGCCAGAACCAAAGGTCACTTTCGTCCCAGCTGTCACACAGGTCAGGTGGCGCTGTCGATGGCCGCGCCCACGTCGATGGTGCGGCCCGACGGATCGGCCAGCTCGGTGCTGACCACGGCGACGACCTGTGCCATCACCTGCTTCTTGATCCCGGCCAGCCGGGCCAGGGTGGCCGCGCGCAGCCCCTTTGCGGTGAATTCCATCGAGATGTCCTCGAGCGCGGGCGGCGGCACGTCGATGACGATCTGCAGCGGCTCGGCGGCCCTGGCCGTGAGGACCAGCGGAATCTCCAGGTCGGCGCGGTAGTGATTGGCCTTGAGCACGTCGACGGTGATGTCGAGGCCGACGGGCAGCGTCATGTCGAACACCCGGGGATCGCCCGGGGCGCCCATCCCGCGGTCGATCACGCGCGCCTGCTCGATCGCGCCGCGCACGGTCACCGTGGCCGCGCCCCGCGGACCCTCCGAGAGCGGGCCGACCACGATCTCGCTGCCCGCCATCTGCGCGACCACGTCGTGCACGCGTTCCCTGGTGACGATGTGGGTGAAGAAGCGCAGGCCGAACTCGCGGAAGTCGATCCACTCGAAGACGGTGTCGTTGCGATGCGGCGAGCGGTAGCCGTCGAGGATGGCCTCGATGTCGAAGACCCGCTCGGAGCGGACCTTCGGGTCGCCGACGATGGCGTTCACCCGGTTCGCGACCTCGCGCTGCACCAGGCCCGCGATCGGGTCGAGCAGCATCTCCCAGGCGGTGTCGATGGCCTCGGCGCGCAGCGTGAAGCTCACGTCCTTGGCGGTCACGGGGACCACGTCGATCACCACCAGCAGCGGTTGCGCGGTGCGCGCGTGCAGCGTCAGCCCGATCTCGACGACGGCGGCCAGGCGCAGCTTGCGCCCGCCGAGTACCAGGTTCACCGCCAGGGTCAGTGGTATCCGGACACCGAAGGCCAGGGCGTCACCGGGATTGCGGGTGACCACGGGTGTCCCGAGGGCGCCCTCGGCGACGAAACCGGCGAGTCCGGCGGGGCCGAGGGAGAACGGACCGATCTTCACGCCGCGGCCGGTCATGCCCGCCACCGCGGCGGCGATGCGTTCCTCGGTCACCGCGTAGGTGACGAAGCGCTCGCCGAAATCGGCGTACTCGATCCACTTCGGGTCTCGTCGAGCCTGCTCGGTCACCTTCGCGCGCACATCGGACACCGTACGTGACGCAGGGAAACCCCCGGGTGATGGCACGACACCCCCGTCCTGCCGATGAGGGGGAAGCAGGACGGAGGGGTCGGCCGGGGCGCTGCCGGGCGCCACCGCTTCCATCGTACGGGTACCCGCGTGGTACCGCCGTCCAGCTTCATGGCAGTTGTCTTGAGCGACAATCGATTTCAGAAACGTCCATAACCGACCAGATCAGCGGTTTCGGCCGGTCGGATGGTGCGCACCCGTACCCCGCCCAGCTCGTTGCCGCCGATCGTGGTGATCGTGTCGCCCTCGGCCTTCAGCACGATGTTGGTGTGCTGGCCGAGCGGGCTGGCCGGGCCGTAGAGCACCACGTCGCCCGTGCGGGGCCGGTAGCCGACGTCACCGGGGGTGAACCGACCGACCTGCTGGTAGTACTCGGTCAGGGTGTAGACGCCGGGGATGCGCCAGGAGCCGGAATTCGGATTGGCCAGCGGTCTGCCCGCCGCGCGCATCGTCCAGCTGACGAAATCAGCGCACCAGGCCTCCTCGACGCCCTCGGCGTACTTCGTTCCGGCGCCGGGGCGGTCGTATTCGCGACGCAGCACGTCGACCAGGGCGATCTGCTGTTCGTCGAGGTGTTCGCTGTCGAGCGCGGGGAACTGCTCGCCCCAGTCGTGCTGCCACCACACCCATCCGACGACGACCACGGCCGTCACCGCGAGCAATCCCGAGATGCCGAGCGCCCAGCGCCCCCGGCGACCGGTACGTTCGGCTTGCACTAGCGTCATCGCCCCCCGCTTTCGATCTGTCTTCTGATCTCTAAGACGAACCGGAGACGGCCGCGGTTCCCGAAACGGGCCGCGAATATTGCGTGCTCCGGAGCGGGCCGGGTGGGAGACGATCACCGGGTGGACCCCTGCGCCACCCGGGTATCGGCTCGCTACCGCGCTCTCGGCGCGCATCCAGCGTGCGTGCCGTCCCCTCCGGCGACGTCCACGCACGGGGCGCGGACGTGGTTTCGAACACGTACCGCTCCGGAACACACAGTCTTGACCAGCGCGTACTCCGGCCTGGATCACCGTGCCGCGATGGACTGACAGCCGGGCGCTGTCCCGTCCGGCTGTGAGAATTTTTGCGAACGCTTTACTGTCGGTCAAGCTAGACGACTGTCCCAGTTTGTCCCAGTACGGCCAGAAAGGCGGGATCGCCCAGGTGGAGGACGCCCACGTCTCGATCGCCCGATATCTCCGCGAACGTCGCGAATCGTCGGGCCTGACCAGGGCGGCATTGAGCCAGGCCGCGGGCATCTCCCCCGCCCTGATCCAGAAGATCGAACAGGGCACCCGCACGCCGACCCTGGAGGCCCTCGCGGCGCTGTTCGACGCGCTCGACGTCCCCGAGCTGTTCCGCAGCCACATCATCATGATGTCGCTGTCGCATCGCTTCGACAGCCCGCTGCCCGCCAGCGCCCCCTCGGTCCCGGCGGCGGACCGGCTGCTGATCGACAGCCTGCCCTATCCGGCCAGCCTGCAGGAGTATCCGGCGTTCGACGTGCTGGCCGTGAACGAGGCGTGGCGCAAGCAGTTCCCCGGCCTGCTGCCGGGCATCACCGTGCTCGAGTGGATGCTGCTGCACCCGACGTCGCGCGCGGTGATCCACGACTGGGAGCGCCACATCCACCTGAGCGTCTACGCCTTCCGCCTGATGGGCCCCAGCTCGATGCCGCAGGCGCGAATCGACGAATTGATCGCGATCCTGTCCGCGGCGCCGGAATGGGAGTATTTCTGGACCACCGAGCCGCCGGGGCCGCACGCCCTCGACGACCCGGAAGTGACCGTGGTGCACGCCGAGACCGGCGAGCCGACCACCCTGGCCATGCACAATCTCGATTTCGCGCTGCCCCGGCGGAACTGGTCGATGATCACGTTCACGCCGAAGACGACCGACTAGCCGAAAGAGCACCCGACGTGGAGAACCCGCATCCGCCGATCGCTCGGTACCTGCGCGAACGCCGCGAATCGGCGGGACTGACCCGGGCGGCGCTCAGCGCCGTAGCCGGCATCTCGCCCGCGCTCATCCAGAAGATCGAACAGGGCACCCGGCCGCCGACGCTCGAGGCGCTGACCGTGCTGTTCGACGCGCTCACCGTCCCGGACGTGATGCGCGATCACCTGATCTCGCTGGCGATCGCCGCGCGCTACGAATCCGTGCCGCTGCCGCTGGTTCGACCGACCGACCTGGTCCTGCTCGACGGGATCACCCATCCGGCCAGCCTGCAGATGCACCCGACGTTCGACGTGGTGGCCACCAACGCCGCGTGGCGGCAGTGGTTCCCCGGCCTGGAGGCGGGCGCCTCGATGCTGGAGTGGATGCTGCTCGACCCGCGCGCCAGGACCGCGCTCGTCGACTGGGACACCCAGACGCACCTGTGCGTGTACGGGTTCCGGCTGATGGGGCCGGGCCTGGCCCCGCAGCAGCGGATCGATGAGATCGTCGAGACCTGCGCGCAGGCGCCCGAGTGGACGAAGTTCTGGACCAGCGACCCGGCCGGGGCGCACAGCCTCGACGGGCCGCGCATGTATCTGCGCGATCCGGCGACCGGCGCGACGACCGCGATGACCGTGCATTCGCTCGGCTCGTCGCTGGTGCCGCGCCGGGACTGGTCGCTGGTGGTCTACGCGCCGATCCCGGCGGACTGAGCCCTCAGTCGGCCTTGCGGATCGGGATGAGCGCGGTCAGCACGATCGCGACCGCCGCGCCCGCCATCGCGATGAAGAAGGCGGTGTGGAAACCCTCGCGCGAGGGCAGCACGTGCGGGCCGAGCTGCATGGTCATGTGCGCGAGCACCACGCTCATCACGGCCGCGGAGGTGGAGGTGCCGATCGAGCGCATGAGCGAGTTCAGGCCGTTGGCCGCGGCGGTCTCACTGATCGGCACCGCGCCCATGATCAGCGCGGGCATGGCGGCGTAGGCCAGGCCGACACCACCGGCGACGATCACCGCCGACAGCACGATCTGCCAGACGCTGTCCATCATCACCACCGCGCACAGGTAGCCGATACCGATCACCGCCGAGCCGAGGGCCAGCGTCAGCTTGGGGCCCTTCTTCGCCGACAGCCGCGCCGAGACCGGCGAGAGCAGCATCATGACCAGACCGGTCGGCGCCATCGCCAGACCGGCGACCACCATCGACAGGCCGAAGCCGTAGCCGGTCGCCTCGGGCGCCATCAGCAACTGCGGGAAGGTCAGCGACATGCCGTAGAGCGCGAAACCGACCGCGATCGAGGCCAGGTTGGTGAACAGCACCCGCGGTCGCGCCGAGACCCGCAGGTCGACCAGCGGCGCGGACTGACGCAGTTCGTAGACACCCCAGAGCAGGAAGCTCGCCAGCGAGACGGCGAACAGGATCAGGATGGAGGCGCTGGCCCAGCCCCAGTCGGCGCCCTTGGTGATGCCGATCAGCAGCGTCAGCAGCGCGATCGACAGGCCCACCGCACCGCCGAAGTCGAACCGCGACGGCGTGCGCACCGGCGATTCCGGCACGAAGACGAACACCAGCACCGCGCACACCGCGCCGAGTCCGGCGGCGGTCCAGAACAGCACGTGCCAGTTCGCGTTCTGCGCGATCACGGCCGCGAACGGCAGGCCGATCGCGCCGCCGACGCCGAGGGTCGCGCTCATCACGGCCATCGCGCCGCCGACCTTCTCGGCGGGCAGTTCGTCGCGCATGATGCTGATCCCCAGCGGGATCGCGCCCACCGCGGCGCCCTGCAGCGAGCGGCCGACGATCTCGGGCAGCAGCGAGGAGAAGCTCGCGCAGATCACCGAGCCGACGATCATGAAGCCGAGATTGACGACGAGCACCAGCCGCTTGCCGAACATGTCGCCGAGCTTGCCCGAGATGGGCGTGGAGACCGCGCCGGCCAGCAGCGTGGCGGTGACCACCCAGGAGGCGTTGGACGCCGAGGTGTTCAGCAGGCCGGGCAGCGACGGGATGATCGGGATGACGAGCGTCTGCATGAGCGAGACGACGACGCCGACAGTACTGAGCACAGCGATGAGCACGGCCGGCGTGACGCCGCGGGTTTCGGGAGAGGCCGGCGTGACGTCGGCCGCGGTAACAGACACATTATGCACCGTACACAGCATGTGTATAGTACACAATTTTGATTCGCGGTGATCCACGCGACATAGTTGGCATATGTCCGATTCCGGCCCCGCCGACGACACCCCGTTCACCCGCCTGGTGTTCGAGCTGAACCTGATCTCGCGCCACTTCCCCACCACGACGCGGCGCAGGCCCGGGTTCGCGCTGGACCGCTCCGCGTTCCTCATCCTCACCCGCCTGGACCTGGGCGAACCGCTGAGCCTGCGCGAACTGTCGGAAGCGTTCCAGCTGGACATCTCCACCATCAACCGCCAGGTCGGCGCGATGTTGAAGCAGAACCTGGTGGAGCGGGTGCCCGATCCGGACGGCGGCGTCGCCAGGAAGGTGCGCGCGACCGCCGAGGGCAAGGCCGCGCTGGCCGCCGATCAGAAGCACCGGGCCGCGGGCATCGGCGTCGTCGTCGCCGACTGGGATCCCGACGACGTGGCCGAATTGAGCAGGCTCATGCAGAAGTTCAACCACTCGGTCGAACGGATCGAGGAAAACCCGTGGCCCAGACCTCCGCGCGCGCACGACTGAGCGCGCTAAGCTCCGCCGCGTGGTCACTCAACGGTCTGCCCGCCCGAGCTGGCTCGCCTGGGACAACTACTTCGTCGGCGTCGGCGGATTGGTCCTCGGCCTGTGCTTCGGCACCTGCGCCGCGCTGATCGCCGGCCCCGGCCGCAATCTCGCGGCCGTCGTCCTGGTCGTCCTCGCCGCGATCTGCGTGCTGCCCGCGCTGCTGCGCGCCGTCGCCGAACTCAGCGTCTGGGTCCGGCTCGCCGTGCTCGTCATCGGCTTCGCGCTGCTGCTACCCGCGATCGCGCTCAGCCCCGACGTGCGGGACTGGGCGGCGGAACGCTGGGAACGGGCCTGGAAGTAACCGCCCTACAGCTGATTACGCGGGACGGCGAGCAGCATCTGGATCGCCTTCTGGATGAACTGCGCCGACTGCCAGGTCAGGTAGGCGCCGGCGGCGCCCGCGGCACCCGCGCTCGAGGACCCGGAGGCCGAGCCCGAGGCCAGATCCGCTGACCCGGTGGCCGATCCGGTCGCCGAGCCCGAGCCCGGCAGCGCCGACGCGGGCGCGGCGGGACCGAGCAGCCCGATCGTCATCGCGACGCCGACCACCGCGGCGCGCACTGCGTACTTGGACGTTTCACGACCGGACACCATCAGCTGAATCCCACTCTCCGAAAAGCACTGCGAACATGCAGTATTCACGCCGAATGCGCCCGCCAAACCCGATTCGCGTGGATTGCCCACTTCGCGCGGTTCTCGGCGTGCATTTTTCGGCGATACGGCCCGACCCGTGTTCATTCTCCGCCGGGTCGGGCACCGGTGACAGACCACGGATCTCGGGGCAGCCCCGGCACCGTGGTCCGGCCGTCAGTGGGTCGCGGCCCGGCGTTCCCGCGCCGCCTCCTCGAATCGCTCCGCCCGCTCACGCACGACGTCGGCCGCGTGCGCACCCCGGGTCAGGGCGACATCGAGCAGGTGCGCGCCGCGCTCCTTGGCGGCCTCGGCCAGCACCGGCCCCCGCTCCCTGGCCACCTCGGCCAGCTGCGTTCCCCGTTCCTTCGCAGCTTCGGCCAGCACCGGCCCCCGGTCCTTGGCGACCTCGGCCAGCTGCGCGCCGCGCTCCTTGGCGACCTCGGCCAGCACCGGGCCGCGTTCCTTGGCGACCTCGGCGAGCTGCACGCCGCGCTCGCGCGCCGCCTCCGCGATCTGCGGGCC
>NZ_JBCGFB010000022.1:0-68533 GCF_038752175.1 Nocardia sp. No.11
GCGCGCTCGCCGCCGCGCGCGACCGTGGCGTCCTGCTCGACGGCCTCGCGCGGCATCATCTGGCCGCGGCGTACCGGTTCGGCGTCGCCATCGGCTACACCGCCCCGAGCACGGCCGACCTGGTCGCCGCGGTGCCGATCGCCGCAGACTGCCTCGCCGCCGCGCGCCACGATCTCCCCCGGTAGCGCGCCTGATCGCCGCGCCCCCGCCCGGCACGGTCGTAGCATGGACCCCGACCCCGTGCGGGTCGCTGTTCGGGCACTACCCCTCCGACCATCGAAGTGGTGAGCACATGAACGATCAGGACATTCTGGCGCGGATCAAGCAACTGGTCGACGACGAGCACGCGCTGCGCGCCAAGGCCACCGCGGGCGAGATCGACCCGGTCGCCGAACGCCAGCAGCTGGCCCAGCTGGAGGTGATGCTCGATCAGGCGTGGGATCTGTTGCGGCAGCGCCGCGCCCGCTCCGGCGCCGCCGAATCCCCCGACGACACCGGGATGCGTTCCCCGCGTGAGGTCGAGGGCTATCTGCAGTGACCGACGCCGAATACGACGTCATCGTCCTCGGCGCGGGCCCGGCCGGTGAGAACGCCGCCGCCTACGCCATCGCAGGCAGCGACCGCACCGCCGCGCTGGTCGAACGGGAACTGTTCGGCGGCGAGTGCAGCTATTGGGCGTGCATTCCGAGCAAGGCGCTGCTGCGCTCCGGTGCCGTCCTGGGCCTGGGCCGGGCGATGCCGGGGGTGACCGCGAGCGGGCCCCAGGTGGCCGACGTGCTCGCCCGGCGCGACTCCTTCACCCACGATCGCGACGACACCTCCCAGGTCGACTGGGCGAAGTCGGCCCGCATCGACCCGGTGCGCGGCTCCGGCAGGCTGGTGGGCGAACGCCTCGTCGAGGTAGTCACCGACGACGGCGTCCGCGTCCTGCGCGCCCGGCACGCGGTCGTGCTCGCCACCGGCACCACCGCCACCATTCCCCGTATTCCCGGCCTCGCCGAGGCCCTGCCGTGGATCT
The DNA here is from genome assembly GCF_038752175.1 of Nocardia sp. No.11. Lineage (NCBI taxonomy): Bacteria > Bacillati > Actinomycetota > Actinomycetes > Mycobacteriales > Nocardiaceae > Nocardia > Nocardia sp. No.11. Next base: position 1,019 of record NZ_JBCGFB010000022.1, read on the forward strand.
CCCGCGACGTCACCAATCTGACGGTGGTGCCGCGCCGGGTCGCCATCATCGGCGGCGGTGTCGTCGCCTGCGAGGCGGCGACCTGGCTGGCCGAGCTCGGCGCCGAGGAGGTGACGCTGCTGGTCCGCGGTGACCGCCTGCTGCCGCGCGCCGAACCGTTCGCCGCGGAGCTGGTGCTGCGCGGCCTGCGCGAGACCGGCGTCGTCACGGTGCGGCTGCACACCGAACCGTCGCTGATCTCCCGGCGCGACCCCGCCGACACCGGCGTCGGCCGCATCCACGGCGGACCGGTCACCCTCGTTCTCGACGACGGGGAACTCGAGGTCGACGAACTCGTCGTCGCCACCGGCCGCACCCCCGCCACCGACGGGCTCGGACTCGACGCCGTCGGCCTGCCCGCCGGCTACGTCGAGGTCGACGACCAGCTGACCGTGCGCGATGTGCCCGGCGACTGGCTCTACGCCGTCGGTGACGTGAATCATCGTGCGGCGCTGACACATATGGGCAAGTACCAGGCCAGGGTGTGTGGTGACGTCATCGCCGCCCGCGCCGAGGGCAGGCCGCTGGACCGGCCCCGGTTCACCGCGAGCGCCGACCACCAGCAGGTGCCCCAGGTCGTCTACACCGCACCGGAACTCGCCTCCGTCGGCCTCACCGAACACGAGGCGCGCACCGCCGGGCACGCCGTCGACACCGTCGAGATCGATATCGCCGTGGCCGGTTCGTCGCTGTCGCGCGACGATTTCCGTGGCCGCGCGAAGCTCGTCGTCGACACCGCGTCCGACCGGCTGCTCGGCGCGACCTTCGTCGGCCCCGACATGGGCGAGCAACTGCACGCGGCCACCATCGCCGTGGTCGGCCGGGTTCCGCTGGAGACGCTGTGGCACGCGGTGCCGGCATTCCCCGCCGTCAGCGAGTTCTGGCTGCGCCTGCTGGAGGCGTGGCGCGACCGCTGAACCCTACTTGAGCAGCCGCGACATCCGCCGGTCGGCGAGCACCTTGCCGCCGGTCTGGCAGGTGGCGCAGTACTGGAACGAACGCTCCGCGTAGGACACCTCGCGCACGGTGTCACCGCAGACCGGGCACTTCAGCCCGGTGCGCGCGTGCACCCGCATGCCCGAACGCTTCTCGCCCTTCAACCTGGCCGCGTCCTGCCCGACCGAGCGCCGCACCGCGTCGAGCAGCACCTCGCGCATGGCGGTGTAGAGCTGCGACACCTTGTCGGCCGGGATCGTCTTCGTGTTCGCGAACGGGGAGATCTTGGCGGTATGCAGGATCTCGTCGGAGTAGGCGTTGCCGATCCCCGCGATCAGCGTCTGATCGACCAGGGCGGTCTTGATCCGCTGCGAGGTTCCCTTCAGCAGCGCCGCGAACTCGTCCTCGGTGACCGCCAGGGCGTCCGGACCGAGCCGCGCGATGCCGGGCACCGCCTTCGGATCGTCGACCACATAGACCGCCAGCCGCTTCTTGGTTCCCGCCTCGGTCAGGTCGATCGACGGTGTCGCGCCCGCCGGCGTGAAGAAATGCACCCGCAGGGCCAGCGGCGACTTGCCGCCCGGCTTGGGCGGCAACGGATTCGGTTCGTCCACCCAGCGCAGCCAGCCACCGCGCGAGAGATGGGTGATCAGCCACAGCCCGCCGCAGTCCATTCCGAGGAACTTGCCCCAGCGCCCCGCCCCGGTGACATCCCGTCCGGACAGCGCCGTCACCGGCGGGTCGAACGTCTTCACCGCGCTCAACGCGGCCACGTCGACTCGCCCCACCACCGCACCGACCGCATGATCCCGCAGGAACTGCGCCAGCGCCTCCACCTCGGGTAGCTCGGGCACAGCGCCAGTTTAGCGGCTGGTGCGGCGCGTTCGCGGCCGTCCCGCCTCGGGGTCGGGGTGCGTGGCCGCGTCGGGACTCAACGTCCCCGCAGGAGGTACACGTCCATGATCCAGCCCTTGGCGGCGCGCAGCTCCGCGCGGCGGGCCACGATCCGCTGCTCGACCTCGCGCAGCGGTCCCTCGATCAGGGTCTCGTCGGGCATGCCGAGGTAGGCGCCCCACCAGATGTGCACGTCGTCGCCGGGGATCTCGGTGAACGAGCAGTCGCCGTCGAGCATCACCACGGTGGACCCGGCGCCGAGACCCTCCTCGCGGAGCCTGCGACCGGTGGTGACGTGGACCGGTTCGCCGATGCGGTGCAGGACCGTGCGGTGGCGGGCGGCCAGCGCGGCCACGCTGGTGACGCCGGGGATCACCTCGTAGTCGAACGTGGCGCGGCCGCCGGCCAGCACGTGTTCGACCATGCGCAGGGTGCTGTCGTAGAGGGCCGGGTCGCCCCACACCAGGATCGCGCCGACCCCGTCGACCTCGGCGAAGGCGGCCGCGAGCAGTTCGGCGCGGCGTTCGTGCCAGTCCCGCACGACGCCTGCGTAGTCGTCGGGGGTGCGGTCGCGGGGTGGGTCGGTGATCTCGATGATCCGGTGCGGACCCTCGACGTGCTCGGCCAGGATCGCGGTGCGCACGTCGACGAGCTCCTGCTTCTCGGCGCCCTTGCCGATGACGAAGAAGGCGTCGGCGTGTCGCATGGCCTTGACCGCCTGCATCGTCACCTGGTCGGGGTCACCGGCACCGATGCCGATCACGTAGAGCTTGCGCATACGCGGAGAGCTTGCCAGGTGCCGTGCACCGTAGAATCGCCAGGCGTGGCCACTCCTGATACGCAGTACGAGGATCTGCTCCGGCACGTGCTGGCGGACGGCACCCCCAAAGCCGATCGCACCGGCACCGGAACTCGCAGCATCTTCGGTCATCAGCTGCGCTACGACCTGGCCGAGAGCTTCCCGCTGATCACCACCAAGCGGGTGCACCTCAAGTCGATCGCCTACGAACTGCTGTGGTTCCTGCGCGGCGACTCCAACGTGTCCTGGCTGCGGGAGCACGGCGTGACCATCTGGGACGAGTGGGCCGACGACAAGGGCGAGCTCGGCCCGGTCTACGGCGTGCAGTGGCGCTCCTGGCCCACGCCCGACGGCACCCACATCGACCAGATCGCCCAGGTGCTGCACACCCTGCGCACCGACCCGGACTCGCGCCGGATGATCGTCTCGGCCTGGAACGTCGCCGACCTGGACAAGATGGCCCTGGCGCCGTGCCACGCCTTCTTCCAGTTCTACGTCGCCGACGGCAAGCTGTCGTGCCAGCTGTACCAGCGCAGCGCCGACCTGTTCCTCGGCGTGCCGTTCAATATCGCCAGCTACGCACTGCTGACCCTGATGGTGGCCCAGCAGACCGAGCTCGAGCCGGGCGAGTTCATCTGGACCGGCGGCGACGTGCACATCTACGACAACCACGTCGACCAGGCGCGCGAGCAGCTCAGCCGCGAGCCCTACCCGTTCCCGACCCTGCACCTGCGCCCGGCGACCAGCCTGTTCGACTACACCTACGACGACATCGAGCTCACCGGCTACCAGCACCACCCGGCCATCAAGGCGCCGGTGGCGGTGTGAGCGGTCAGATCGGCCTCATCTGGGCGCAGGCCGCCGACGGCGTGATCGGGGTGGACAACACCATCCCGTGGCGCCTCCCCGAGGACATGGCCAATTTCCGGGACACCACCATGGGCCATCCGGTCATCATGGGCAGGCGTACCTGGGACTCGCTGCCCGAGGCCTACCGCCCGCTGGCGGGCCGTCGCAACATCGTGGTCACCCGGCAGACCGATTGGGCGGGCGAAGGCGCCGAACGCGCCGCCTCGCTGCCCGACGCGCTGGCCCTGGCCGGACCGGGCGATGTCTGGGTGGCCGGCGGCGGCGAGATCTATCGCGCCGCGCTCCCGCTGGCGACGACGCTGCTGGTCACCGAGGTCGACACGCGAGTGACCGGCGACGCGTTCGCCCCGGTCATCGGCCCCGAGTGGCAGGCGCCGGAAACGCCGTGGCAGGAGTCGAAAACCGGTCTCCGCTACCGCATTCGCCGCTACACCCGGCGCTGACAACACCTGGCTAACGGTCTGGCAAAACGCCCGACCGCGGGCGCGGTCTCGGGCATACTCCCAGATACCAAGCCCCGCGAGAGCCTGCGAAAGGCGCTATGCCATGGACAAGAAATCGCTGACCGCGGTGGCCCGCCAACAGCTGAAGCTGGCGGCCACCTCGACGAGTGGCCGAAGTTCGCAAACCGTCATCGGCGGCCACACCCATGTGCTGCGCCAGACCGTCGTCGCCCTGACCGAGGGCCAGAGCCTGGCCGAGCACGACAACGCGGGCGACGCCACCATCCAGGTCCTCAGCGGCACGCTCGTGCTGATCGCGGGCACCGACGAGTGGAAGGGTTCGGCGGGCGATCTCATCGTCGTCCCGCGCGCCCGGCACAGCGTCAAAGCCATCGATAACGTGGCGTTTCTGCTGACCGTCGCCAAATAAGGGTTGCCTGCGGGTCGCTGACACGCGAGGGCGTGCCGCCAACCTGTCCGCGCCGCGCTCTACTCTGGACGGCATGGGTGAGCCACAGCCGATCCTCGAACCGCTCACGCCGGCCGCCATCTTCCTCGTCGCCACCATCGACGAGGGCGGCGAGTCGGCGGTCCGCGACCTCTTGTCGAACATCACCGGTTTGCGCCGTTCGGTCGGTTTCCGGGTGCCCGGCGAGGGCCTGACCTGCGTCACCTCGATCGGCTCCACGGCCTGGGACCGCCTGTTCGCCGGCCCCAAACCCGTTGAGCTGCACGAATTCCCCGGCTACAACGGGCCGATCCACAGCGCGCCGACCACCCCGGGCGACCTGCTGTTCCACATCAGGGGCGAGACCCAGGGCGCGTGCTTCGAACTGGCCATGGCGATCGGCGAGCGCCTGCGCGGCGCGGCCACGATCGTCGACGAGACCGTCGGTTTCCGCTACTTCGAACAGCGTGACCTGCTCGGCTTCGTCGACGGCACCGAGAACCCCGAGGGCAGCGCCGCGTACTCGGCGGCCCTGATCGGCGACGAGGACCCGGATTTCGCCGGCGGTAGCTACGTCATCGTGCAGAAATACACCCACCCGCTCGACCGGTGGAACGCGCTGTCGATCGAGGAGCAGGAGCGGGTGATCGGGCGGACCAAGCTCGGCGACTACGAACTGCCCGACGACATCAAGCCCGCCGACTCCCATGTCGCGGTGAACACCCTGGTCGACCCCGACGGCACCGAACGCCAGATCGTGCGCGCCAACATGCCGTTCGGCACGATCGGCCAGGGCGAGTTCGGCACCTACTACATCGCCTACGCCGCCACCCCGAGCGTCACCGAGCGCATGCTGGAGCGGATGTTCCTCGGCACCGAGGAGGCGGCCTACGACCGCATCCTCGACTTCTCGTTCGCGGTCACCGGCACGCTGTTCTTCACACCCACCGTCGATTTCCTCGACGATCCGCCAGACGCCCCCGAGTCCGTTGCCACCGAAGAAATTTCCGATTCGCTGCCCGTGTTCACCCCGGTGGAACGGGCCGACGCCGTCGCTTCCGATTCGGACGGCTCGCTCGCCATCGGCTCGATGAAAAGGAGTATCTGAATGAACAACCTGCATCGCGAACTCGCGCCGATCACCGCCGAGGCCTGGGCACAGATCGAGGAGGAAGCCACCCGCACGTTCAAGCGCAATATCGCCGGACGCCGGGTCGTCGACGTCTCGGGTCCGCACGGCGTGGCCTACTCGGCGCGCAACCGGGGCAGGTTGACCGCGATCTCCTCGCCAGACGACGGTGTCGTCGCCCACCAGCGCGTGGTGCAGCCGCTGGTGGAACTCCGGGTGCCGTTCACCCTGAAGCGCGGCGAACTCGACGACATCGAGCGTGGCGCGGGTGACGCCGACTTCGACAATCTCAAGACCGCCGCCCAGAAGATCGCCTTCGCCGAGGACCGCGCGATCTTCGAGAGCTACGCCGCGGCGGGCATCACCGGCATCCGCGACGCCGCCTCCAACGCCGCGGTGGCGCTGCCGAGCAATGTCGTCGACATTCCCGACGCGATCTCGCGCGCGCTGACCGGGCTGCGGCTGGCCGGTGTGCAGGGGCCGTACTCGGTCGTCCTCAGCGCCGAGCTGTACACGCAGGTCAGCGAGACCTCCGATCACGGCCACCCGATCCGCACCCACATCGAGCGGCTGATCGACGGCGAGATCATCTGGGCGCCCGCGATCACCGGCGGTTTCGCGCTCACCACCCGCGGCGGCGACTTCGAGCTGGCGCTGGGCCAGGATCTGTCGATCGGCTACCTCAGCCACGACGCCGAGACCGTGCAGCTGTACTTCCAGGAGACGTTCACCTTCCTCGTGGAGACCTCCGAAGCGGCGGTATCGCTCGGGTCGTGAGCCCGGCGCGGCCCACCCGCTAGGGTGGGCCGCGAGTTCGTGAGAGGGAGGTCTCGCATGGCGGTCGTGCGTGCCGGTGTCGTGCCCGCGGGGCGGAGCCTGCTCTACTGCCTGATCGGGGTGCTGGTCACCACCGGCGTCGTCGGGCTGTTCGTGGCGATGTTCGGGGTCAACCGGGTGATCACCGGCCTGCTCGTCGGCGCGATCGCCGGAGTGGCGGCGGGCGTGGCGCTGTTCGTGCGCGATGTCGTCGAGCTCACCGAGCACGCCATCTACGCCAGGACTCCGTTCCGCTCGTCGACCGTGCCGTGGGATCGCGTCGTCGCGGGCCGCTTCACCCTCGACGAGCGATCCCGCTGGGCACTGGCCCTTGACCTCAATGGCGGAACCAGCGACGAACTGGTCCTGCTGTCCATCCCGCCGGTGGTGCGCCCGGTCGCGGGCGCCTACGACATGCGCAAACGCGAGCAGGTCACCGAGATCCGGGAGATACTGCGCGCCAAGCGAATTCCGGTCACCGTCCTCCCCGAGATCGCGGGCGCGCTCAACCAGCACTGGCAGATCGCCCCGCCCACCTCCCGCTGAGGTCCTACGCGCTGAGCCCGGACTCGAATCCGCGCCGGTAGTCCGAGGGCGACACCCCGAGCCGCGCGACGAAGGTGCGGCGCAGCGCCTCGGCGCTGGCGAATCCCGCCTCCGATGCCGCCCGGCTCACCGAGCTGCCAGCCTCGAGCCGGGCCCTGGCCAGATCGAACCGCACGCTCGCCGCGTACTCGGCCGGGCTGAGCCCGGTCTCCTCGGTGAAGAGCCGGGTGAGGTGGCGGGGGCTCACATTCACGTGCCGGGCGAGGTCACGCACGCTGTGGCGCTCGGCCGGATCGCGGGCGATGAGATCGGTCACCGCGCGCACCGGCCCCGGCGGCAGCGCCGCGGCGCGCAGCGGCGTCGAGAACTGGGTCTGTCCGCCGGACCGCTGCAGATAGACGAGCAGACCCTGCGCGACCTGGCGCGCGATCGAGCTGCCCAGATCCTCGGCGACCAACGCCAGCGCGAGGTCGATGCCTGCGGCGACCCCGGCCGAGGTCGCGATGTCGGCCTCGCGCACGAAGATTCGATCCGCCCGCACATCGATCCGCGGGTACCTGCGCGCGAGTTCGGCGGCGAACTTCCAGTGCGTGGTGGCGCCGCGGCCGTCGAGCAGCCCCAGTTCGGCGAGCACGAAGGCGCCGCTACAGATCGAGACGACCCGGCGGCTGCGCGCCGCGAGGACGCGCGCCGCCTCGACGAGTTCGGGGCCGACGAACTCGACGGGGCGGACCTCACTGCCCGGCACCACGAGCGTGTCCAGGGCGGGCGCGTCGGCCGCGGCCGCCGTCACCGCAACCCCGCCGCCGACCGAGCTGTGCACCGGCTCACCGGTGGGTGAGAACAACATCACCTCATAGGCATCGGCGAACTGGTTCGCCTCGATGAAGACCTCGGCCGGACCGACGTAATCGAGCGATTTCACCCCGTCGAACAGCAGAAATCCGATGCGCCGCCGCCCGGTCGGTACAGTGGATCGAGCACGTTCCGGAGCGACAGACATGCCGATGAATGTACTGCCTGTCCGAAAGTGCGGGATCCGCGGCCGTTCCGGCAGGCGACAGCGGCGACCCGCCCGACAACGATGGGCAACCTAGTCATCCACCTCTCCGACGGGAGCGACATGCCCTACTTCACCACCTCCGACGGCACCGAGATCTACTTCTCCGACTGGGGCACCGGACGGCCGGTCGTCTTCAGCCACGGCTGGCCGCTGAGCTCCGACGCGTGGGCGCTGGAACGCAAGACCCTGGCCGACGCGGGCTACCGCGTCATCGCGCACGACCGTCGCGGCCACGGCCGCTCGTCGCAGCCGTGGCAGGGCAACGACATGGACACCTACGCGCGTGACCTCGCCGAGCTCGTCGAATCCCTCGACCTGCGCGACGTCGTCGTCATCGGACATTCGACCGGCGGTGGCGAGGTCGTGCGCTACGCGGCCCAGCACGGGCGCGACCGCGTCGCCAAGGTCGTCACCATCGGCGCGGTGCCGCCGATCATGGTCGCGACCGAGTCCAATCCCGACGGTCTGCCGATGAAAGCGTTCGACGATATCCGCGCCGGGGTGCTCGCCGACCGCTCCACCTTCTATCAGGAGCTCGCGCCCTCGTTCTTCGGCTTCAACCGCGAGGGCGCGGCCGTGTCGAAGGGCGCGCAGGACGACTTCTGGCGTCAGGGCATGCTGGCAGGCATCCAGGCCGCCTACGAGTGTGTCGCGGCGTTCTCGGCGACCGACTTCACCGAGGATCTGCGGGCGCTCGAGGTGCCGATCTTCATCGCCCACGGCGACGACGACCAGATCGTGCCGATCGCCGGTGCCGCGCTGAAGTCGATCGAGCTCGTGAAGAACGGCACGCTGAAGGTGTATCCGGGTGCGCCGCACGGCATCTTCGGCGCCTACCAGCAGGAACTGATCGCCGATATCCTCGCGTTCATCGCCGACTGATCGCGGGCTTCGGCACCGCTCAGGCCGACTCGACGGCCTGAGCGGCCAGCCGGGCGAGCAGCGCTTCGGCGGCCGTGCGCACGGGTGCGGTGTCGGCGGTGTGGCCGACGATGCGCAAGATCGCGTCCGGGATCACCCGCTCGGTGTCCTCGCTCGCCGCCCCGGCGTCGGAGCGGATGCCGATCACCGTTTCGACCAACCGGAACGGCAGGATGCGCGCGTCGTCGGGTTGCCCGGTCGCCGCGGCGGATTCGGCCGCGAGCCGTTCGTAGTGCTCGCGCAGTTCGTCGCGGCGGCGCCGGAACGTGGCGAAACGTTCGGTGCGCAGCTCCGGCAGCAAATACAGCGCGCCGAGATTCCAGCGCGCGGTGCGTAATTGGCGCACGTCGAACAGGGCGAGCGCGTAGAGCTGGGTCGCGGCGTCGGCGGGTTCGGTGGCCATCCGCTGTGCCAGCTCGACCGGGCCCGCGACGGTTTCGGCGAGCAGCGCGTCGAGGATGTCGTCCTTGGCGGCGAAGTGGTGATACAGCGAGGCCTGCCTGATCCCGACCGCGTCGGCTACCGCCCGGGTGGAGGTGTTGGCGTAGCCCTTGGTGGTGAACAGCTCCGCCGCCGCGTCGAGGATCTCCGCGCGCGGCGTCGTCCCCTGCCTACGCCGCTGTTCCAGCCGGGGACGCCCGGGACCGAGGTTTGCCACGTCCAAGATTCTGTCATCGGGCGCCGACCTGGGCGGCAGCGGGCACCTCACCAGCGAGGATGCCGGTCGGTCGAATTCCTGTCACTCGATAGAAACGTGGGCAACGCAGAAGTTACCGCGGGCCCCACAGCCGATACACGCACGACACCGTTCGAGCGATCGCGCGCGCAAAACTATCGACTGATAGATATTTGGCCGCACCGCCGAAGGACACCGACATGGCCACGACTCTCGATACCGCCGCTGTTCCCCCCGATACCGGCCGCGACAGCGCCGACCTCGCCACATTCGGCTACGAACCGGTCCTACACCGCAAGCTCGGGCGCTACGCGTCCTTCGCGGCAGGGTTCTCGTTCGTCTCCATCCTCACCACGATCTTCCAGTTCTTCGGCTTCGGCTATTCGTTCGGCGGCGCCGCGTTCTTCTGGACCTGGCCGCTGGTCTTCGCCGGCCAGTTCCTGGTGGCGCTGAACTTCGCCGAGCTGGCCGCCCGGTATCCGATCTCCGGCTGTATCTACCAGTGGTCGCGCCGCCTCGCGGGCGGGCTGATCGGCTGGTTCGCCGGCTGGATGATGGTGATCGCGCAGGTCGTCACGGCCGCCGCGGCCGCCATCGCCCTGCAGGTGGTACTGCCGACGATCTGGAGCGGCTTCCAGTTCATCGGCACCGACACCGCGCTGACCTCCCGCGACGGCGCGATGAACGCGGTGCTGCTCGGCAGCGTGCTGCTGGTGGTCACCACCACGATCAATGTCATCGGCATCGACCTGATGTCGAGGATCAACTCGATCGGCGTCACCGTCGAGATCGTCGGCGTGCTGGCGATCATCGCGCTGTTCTTCACCGGCACCGAGCGCGGTCCCGGCGTCGTCCTGCAGACCGACCAGGCCGCGCCGGGCCCGTACTGGGCGGCGTTCCTGGTCTCCGGCCTGATGGCCGCCTACGTGATGGTCGGCTTCGACTCCGCCGGGGAACTGTCCGAGGAGACCAAGAACCCGCGCCGGGTCGCCCCGCGCACGATTCTGCTGGCCCTGTCGGTGTCGGCACTGGGCGGCGGGCTCATGCTGCTCGGCGCGCTGATGGCCGCGCCCAGCCTGTCCGACGGCGAATTGGCGTCGGGCGGACTGGCTTACGTCATCACCTCCAAGCTCGACAGCCCCGCCGGTTCGGTACTGCTCGGCTGCGTCGCGGTCGCGGTCATCGTGTGCACCCTGGCGATCCAGACGGCGGGCTCGCGCCTGATGTTCTCGATGGCGCGCGACGGCAAACTGCCGTTCGCCAAGGCCCTGTCGACCGTGCACCCGCGCTTCGGCACCCCGGTGTGGCCCGCCGTGGTGATCGGCGCGCTCGGCATCGGCCTGCTGGTGCTCAACCTGGGCAACCCGGCCATCTTCGCCACCCTGGCCAGCGTCTGCATCGTCAGCCTGTACCTGGCGTACCTGCTGGTCACCGTGCCGCTGATGGTGCGCAGGATCAAGGGCCTGCCCGCCGTGGACGACCCGAGCCTGTTCACCCTCGGCCGCTGGGGCGTGCCGATCAACGCGCTCGCCGTGGTCTGGGGCATCGCGATGGTGATCAACCTGGCGTGGCCGCGCCCGGAGGTCTACACCCCGGCGGGTGGCAGCTGGTGGCAGCTGTGGGCAGGCCCGCTGTCGGTGGCGGTGATCCTCACCGTGGGCGCCGTGGTCTACCGCTTCGTGGTGGCAACCAAGGACGACCTCCCATCGGCCGAAACCATCCCCGCCACAGCCTGATTCACCCGCCGCGACCCCACCCACCCAGCCCCGCACGCCCCGACCCCGAGGAGGGGCAGCCGACGAAGTCGGCCGTCGCGGCCGTCCCGCCCATCAGGCGCCGTTGCGCAAGCGACCAAGGCGCAAGCACCGGTGCCTGATCGGCGGGACAGCAGGGGCCGCGACCTCGAGCGGGCCAACGCTCCAATGACACAGGAGATCACGATGACGAGTACCCAGTCCACCGACGGCGCCCGCGCGCACGCGCGTGCGCAGGCCGCCGCGGCCACGATCGCACGACCGGCGACACCCGCCGGTGTCGACCCCGCCGCCGTTGTTCTCGCGCAACGTATTCCCTCCGGCGGCTACGCGAATGTGGTGCTGGGCCGCGGCACTCGGGTCCGGCTGGCCGACCCGTCCGGCGCCGCCTGCGCGCACCTGTTCCTGCTGCGCGCCGAATCTCCGTGGGAGCGGCTCAATGTCGCCGACACGGTGAAGGTGCCGTGGCAGGCCTATTTGAGCGCGGGCCACCCGCTGCTGTCCGACCAGGGCCGGGTGCTCGCCACCGTTGTCGCCGACTCCTCCGGTCACCACGACACGCTGTGCGGGCCGAGCGCCGAAGGCCGCCACCAGCTGCACCTGGCCGGGGCCAAGCAGGGCCTGGAACCCCGCGACATCGGCCCGTCGGTCTCGCTGTTCCGTGGCGTCCGGGTCGAAGCCGACGGTGGTCTCGTCACGACCGGCAACGCCGCCGCCGGATCAGCGGTCGACCTGTTGATCCACCTCCCGGTCACGCTGCTGGTCGCCAATGCGGCCCACCCGCTCGACGATCGGCCCACCGGCGACCTCGACCTGCTCGCCTGGTCCGCCCCCGCCGAGCTCGCCGCCACCCCCAACGACGACCCCGAATACCGCCGGGCCGTCGACAACACCGAAGCCGCCTGGGCGGCCGCACTCAACTCGGAGGTTCTGGCATGACCACGGCGACCATCCGCACCGTCGTCCTCGACGAGACCGTCCCCGCTCAGGCGCCGTGGTCGGCGATCGTGCGCGCGGGCGATCAGCTCGAGATCATCGACCTGCACGGCAACCAGGCCGTCGACTGCCTGCTCTACTCCGCCGCCGACCGCACCGATCGCTACAGCGCCCAGGCCACCGTCGCCGCGCAGCGCAATATCTTCCTGACCACCGGCAGCGTCCTGCTGACCGAGGCGGGCACCCCGCTGATGACCGTGGTCGCCGACGAGGTCGGCAACCACGACACCATCGCCGGCGCGTGCTCGCAGGAATCCAACACCCTGCGTTACGGCCACCACACCCGCCACCAGCACGCCTGCGTGGAGAACTTCCTCACCGCCGCGCTCGAATGGGGTCTGGGCAAGCGGGATCTGGTGTCCAACATCAACTGGTTCATGAATGTCCCGGTCGAGGCCGACGGCACGCTCGGCATCGTCGACGGTCTGTCGGCGCCGGGCAAGAAGGTCACCCTGCGCGCCGAGATCGACACCCTCGTGCTGGTCTCCAACTGCCCGCAGATCAACAACCCCTGCAACGGTTTCGACCCGACGCCGGTCCGCATGGTGGTGACCCGATGACTCTCACCGGAACCCGTTCCGCCGTCGTCGATACCGCGCTCCCCTCGGTCAGCGCGGAGCACCGCACTTCCGTGGCCGCCGCTACCGGCACGCGCACCGCCGGAGTCGTCGGCGCACCCGAGTCCGCCATGGTGGCGGGCACCCCGGTCGCGCTGCCCGCAGGCACCCGGTCCGTGCAGGTCCTCCGCCCCGGCATGCAGACCACGGTGCAGGACTGGCCCGGGCGAATCGGGTACTGGCACATCGGCGTTCCGCCCTCCGGCCCGATGGACGACCTCTCGTTCCGGCTCGGCAATCGCGTGCTCGGCAACCCGGAGGGCGCGGCGGGGCTCGAATGCACGCTGGGTGGCCCCGCGCTGCGCTTCAGCGAGGCGACGTGGGTGTGTGTCACCGGCGCGGTCGCCGACGTGCGAGTCGACGGCAGGCCGGTCGAGCAGTGGCGCACCGTCGAAGTCCCGGCCGGCGGCGTCCTCGAGGTCGGCGCGATCCGCGGCCCCGGCATGCGCACCTACATCCTGGTCTCCGGCGGTCTCGACGTCGAGCAGTTCCTCGGCAGCGCGGCGACCTTCACCCTCGGCAAATTCGGCGGCGGCACCGGCGCGGCCCTGCGCGCCGAGGACGTGCTGCCCCTCGGCGCACCGGCGACCCGCCTGGCCCCCGCCGTCCCGATGACCGACATCCCCGCCTTCGGGCACCGCTGGGAACTGGCCGTCACCGAGGGTCCGCACGGCGCGCCGGAGTTCTTCACCCGCGGCGACTTCGACACCATCGTCGGCACCGACTACGAGGTGCACTTCAATTCCGACCGCACCGGCGTGCGCCTGCTCGGCCCGAAGCCGGAGTGGGCCCGCACCGACGGCGGCGAGGCGGGCCTGCACCCGTCGAACATCCACGACAACGCCTACTCGATCGGCGCGCTCGATTTCACCGGCGACACCCCGATCCTGCTCGGCCCCGACGGCCCGAGCCTGGGCGGCTTCGTCTGCCCGGTGACGGTGGTCGCGGCCGATCGCTGGAAGCTCGGCCAGCTCACCCCGGGCGACACGGTCCGCTTCGTCCCCGTCCGCGCCGAACACGCCGCGCCCGCGGGCGAACTCGGCGCACGCCGACGCGCGTCGTTCGGCAGCGTGCTCTCGGCGGGCCGCGACGGCGACGACGGCATCCTGCGCCGCACCGAGGTCGACGACGAGACCGGCGTGACCTACCGCCGCCAAGGCGACGACGGCGTCCTGGTCGAATACGGCACGCTCACTTTGGATCTCGGGCTGCGCGCCCGCGTGCACGCACTGCATCAGCATCTGATCGCGGCCGGGCCGCGCGGGGTCGTCGAACTCACCCCCGGCATCCGCTCCCTGCAGATCCGCGTCGACCCGGCCGTGCTGCCGATCGCCCGTCTGCTCGACCTGCTCGCCGAAGCCGAAGCGCAGCTGCCGAATTCCGACCAGCTCGTCGTCCCGAGCCGCACCGTGCACCTCCCGCTGTCCTGGGACGACCCCGCCACCCGCGAGGCGATCACCCGCTACATGCACGGCGTCCGCGCCGACGCTCCGTGGTGCCCCTGGAATATCGAGTTCATCCGTCGCATGAACGGCCTGGACTCGGTCGAGGACGTCTATCGCACCGTCTTCGACGCCGAGTACCTGGTTCTCGGCCTGGGTGATGTCTATCTGGGCGCCCCCGTCGCCACTCCCACCGACCCCCGGCACCGCCTGGTCACCACCAAATACAACCCCGCCCGCACCTGGACCCCCGAGAACGCCGTCGGCATCGGCGGCGCCTACCTGTGCATCTACGGCATGGAGGGCCCCGGCGGCTACCAGTTCGTCGGCCGCACCACCCAGGTCTGGAACCACCGCGCCCGGCCCACCGGCACCGCGGGCCCCGGCGTCGACCGCTTCGCCAACGACGCCGAAACTCCTTGGCTGCTGCGCTATTTCGACCGCATCCGCTGGCATCCCGTCGAGCCCGGCGAACTGCTGGACCTGCGGGCCGACTTCGCCGCCGGAAAGGTCGACGTCCCCACCGAGGACGGCGAATTCCGCCTCGCCGACTACCGCGCCTTCCTCGCCGACAACGCCGCGGCCATCACCGATTTCCGCGCCGTGCAGGCCGAGGCCTTCGCCGCCGAACGCCAGTCCTGGCGTTCGGCCGGAGAACTCACCGACTGAGACCCCCGCGCCGGGCCGTCGGCGCCCGCGGCTCGGCAGGTCACGGCGACGCCTGGCTCACGACCGAGGTGGCGGGTCGGCGACGGCCGTCGCCGAGGGATTGGTGACGTCGCGGATGATGCGCAGGCCGGTGACCAGACCGTCGAGCTGGTCCGGGGTGAGCAGGCCGGTGAGCCAAGTCTCCAGCGCGTCGAGGTAGTCCGGGAGGACCGCTTCGAGGCGGCTGATGCCCGCCGGGGTCAGCGCCGCGTAGGCGCTGCGGCGGTCGGTGGGATCGAGCTGACGTTCGACCAGGCCCGCCTTGGCGAGCCGGTCGACCAGCCGGGTGACGCCGCTGGTGGACAGCTCGGTCTGGGTGGCCAGGTCCGACATCCGCAGCCGATGCTTCGGCGAGCGGCTCAGCCGCATGAGGGCATTGAGGTCCAGGCCCGAGAGGCCGTGCGCGTGCCACGTGGGTTCGACCTTGGCGATCAACCCGCTGGTGGCCTCGAAGAGCAGGCCGGAGATGGTCAGGCGGGGGTCGTCGAACAGTTCGTGCATGAGACCACCCTAGCCGATGCTTGCCATGCGGATAGTTGACACGAGGAATACTTAGGGGTAGATCTATGCCTACGCAATATTCCTCGCAGCAACTAATGGAGTGGTCATGCAGCAGACGTGGGTCGCCGGATTCCGGTCGGGTGTCATCAGCCCGGACGAGCAGATCAAGCTCGCCGAATCGCGATCGTTCACCGACGAAACGGTGCGGCAGGTGCTGCGCCTGGCGGGCGGCGGTGACGCGGTGCGGGTGCGGCTGACCAACAGGTACGGGTCCGCGCCGCTGATGATCGGCGCCGCCCGCCTGGCCGTGCGCAAGGAAGGCTCGGCGATCACCACCGATGCCGAGGTCCGCTTCGACGGCGCGCCGATCGCGGTCATCGAGCCCGGCGCGGAGCTGGTGAGCGACCCGCTGGACCTGGCCGTCGCCGCCGGCGAGGACCTGCTGCTCAGCCTGTACCTCCCCGGCCCGACCGGCCTGGCGACGTTCTCCCACCAACCCGGTGAGATCGCCTACCTCGCGGCGGGCGATCGCACCGCCGACGCGGAACTGCCCGGCGCGCAGGAGCTTCCGTTCCGCTTCTTCGTCACCGGTGTCGACGTGCGCACCGGGGCGCGGCCCCCGATCGCGGTGGCGTTCGGCGATTCCTGGTTCGAGGGTGTCGGCACCACCCTCAGCGCCAACCGTCGTTCCGTCGACGTCATCAACTCACGTCTCACCCGGGGGTGGGTGGTGAACAACGGCATCGCCGGTAACCGCCTCACCGCCCGTGAGATCGGCGAATCCGGGCTGGCCCGCCTCGATGCCGATGCCCTCGCGGTTCCCGGCGTCACCGACATCCTGGTGAACTTCGGCATCAACGACCTGATCCTCGGCGCCATGGGCGGACAGCCCTCCGCCACCACCGAGGAACTGATCGCCGGTTTCACCGCACTCGCCGAGCGCGCGCACGCGGCCGGCCTGCGGATTCACGTCGCGACCATCGGCCCCTACGCCGGCTGCGTCTACCCGGGCATGCCACTGCTGGAAACCCAGCCGACTCGCCACGCGGTCAACGAATGGATCCGTGGCACCGACATCTTCGACTCGATCTTCGACGTCGACCAGGCGGTGGCCGACCCGCAGCGCCCGGACTTCATCCGCCCCGAGTTCGACAGCGGCGACGGCATGCACCTCAACGACGCGGGTGCCGCCGCCATGGCCCACACCCTCGACCTGACCGCACTGTTCACCGCGAGGTGACGGCAAAGGGGGCGCTGCACGGCGCGCCTCTTTTCGGCCGGAGACGGGGTGGGACAGTCGCTGCGGCCGGGTCCTCACGGGGCGGTGAGCACTGTCTTCCCCGAGGCGTGCCCGCGCGCGAAGATCTCGATGGCGGACGCCGCGTCGGACAGGGGGACGCGGCGCTCGATCACCGGGCGCAGGGCACCGTCGGCGGCCAGTCCGGCCAGGTAGTCCAGGTCGGCGGCCGCGGGGCGCATGAGCAGCGCTTTCAGCGTCTGACGGGCGAACAGGTCGGTGAGCACCACCTGGCCGAGCCAGCGGACCGGACCGAACCAGTCGTCGCCGGGTGCGGCGGCGGAAGAGATGAACACTCCCTCCGCCGTCAGCACTCGGCGACAGTCGCGCAGGCGGTGATTGCCCGCCAGATCGAAGAGCACGTCGTAGCGCTCGTCGGACTTCGTGAAATCCTCGGCGGTGTAGTCGATCACGACATCCGCGCCGATTCCGCGCACCATCTCGATGTGCCGGGTACTACACACCGCGGTCACGTGCGCGCCGAGCGCCTTCGCGATCTGCACCGCGAAGCTACCGACGCCGCCGGACGCGCCGTTGATCAGAACCCGGTGGCCCGGTCCGACGTCGCCGATGTCACGCAGGCCCTGTAGCGCGGTCATCCCCGAATCCGGTATCGCCGCGGCCTCTTCCATGCTCAGCGCGGCGGGCACCAGCGCGAAGGAACCAGCGTCGGCGCACACGAACCCGGCGAAGGCGCCGCTGGGCACCGCACCGAAAACCCGGTCGCCGAGCTGGAATTCGGTGACCGTGGCACCGACCGCGACCACCTCGCCCGCGAGATTCTGCCCGATCATCCGGCGCTTGGGCCCGCGCAGCCCGAACCCCAGCCGCAGCAGATACGGGGTCCCGGTGAGCAGATGCAGATCGCCGCTGCACAGCGAGGCCGCTCGCACCCGGACCACCACCTCCCGCTCCCCCGGGTCGGGGCGCGGCACGGTCTCGGTCCGCAACACCTCGCTCCCGCCGTAGCGAGGAGCCACCCACGCGGTCATCGAAGCCGTGTCCACACCGGTCATGACATCCCTCATCTCGCACTTACAGCGTAAGTCTGTTGCCCAGACGGTACGCTTACGCCGTAAGTAGGTCAAGGAAGCAGTCAGGAGCCGCATGCCACGCACCCCGCTGACCAGGGAACGCGTCCTGCGCGCGGCGATCGATCTCGCCGATCGGGAGGGTCTGGACGCGCTGTCGATGCGCAAACTCGCCAAGGCAGTCGGCGTGGAGGCGATGTCGCTGTACAACCACGTCGCCAACAAGGACGACCTTCTCGACGGCATCATCGACCTGGTCGTCGCCGAGATCTACGTCCCCGGCGCGGACGGCGACTGGCGGACCGAGCTACGCCGCCGCGCCGTCTCCGCCCACGAGGTCCTGCTCCGCCACCGCTGGGCCACCGGCCTGCTCGGTTCCCGGGTGAACGTCGGGCCCGCCATGCTCCGCTACATCGACGCCACGCTCGCCTGCCTGATCACCGCGGGCTTCACCTACGAACAGGCCGACCGTGCCTGGAACGCGCTGGACAGCCACATCTACGGCTTCACCCTCCAGGCCATCAACTTCCCCCTCGACCCGTCGGAGTACGCCTCGGCGGCACAGCGATTCCTGCCCCTCATCCCCACCGAGACCCACCCGCACATGCACGCCCTGGCCGCCCTGGTCATCGACGGAACGCATTCCGGTACCGCGGATTTCACCTTCGGCCTCGATCTGCTCCTCGACGGCCTCGCTCGCCTGCTCCCCTAGTCAGCCCGCGACCAGATCCGCGCTCCGACGACTCTGGTCCTCGCGCCGACCGGTGACCTCCATGACCGCTTCCGCCACCGCCAGACAGGCGCCGAGTCGCGGCGGGAACCGCAATCCCGAATCCCGTTCCAGCAGCAGCCGCACCGCCGCCCACGGCAGATTCACATCGGCGAAAGCTGTATGGAACAGCCCGGCCGAGGGGCGCGGATTGGCCTCGAGCAGCACCGGTTCCCCACCGCGATAGCGCAATTGGACGTTGGTCAGATAGGCGAGCTCGAAATGCCGGACCAGCCTGCGCGCGATGTCGACCACCGCCGGGTCGTCCAGCAGAATACGGAAGCGACCCTGCTTGGCCCGCGGAATACCCACCAGCAGTTCACCTCCCGGAGCCGACAGACAGTCGATGCTGATCTCCGGATCGTCGAGGAACGGCATGACGAGCAGCGGGGGCACCGACTCCCCGTCCGCCGCCGCCCGACGCAATGCCCCGGCAACCGCTTCGACCGAGGCCACCGGCCGGGGCGCGACCCGCAGGCTCGCCATCGTCAGCGGACGGTCGTCCAGGATGCGGAAGCCGAAGGCCGAGTACTCACCGCTCGGCTTGATGCACAGCGTCTCCCCGTCCCGGGACAGTTCCTCGACGGCGGCGTAGAACTCGTCGGCATCGGTGGCCTCACGCCACGGGGGCACGGGAATGCCCGCCGCGCCCGCGATCTCGTAGGTGCGGACCTTGCTGGTCAGCGCCCGCACCGCCGCCAGCGGCGAGCACATGAGACTGGTGCCGACCGCGGCGAAGTCCGCGGCCCGGCCCGCGAGCGCGTCGAGACGCCGGGGCGGGATGAGGACATCGATGCGATGGGTCCGGCAGAACTCGAGCGCGAACTGCGCGTACTCCTCGTTGCCGACATACCGAGGCTCGATCGCCGAGACATCGCACGCCGAGAGAGCGGCCGCACCCGGATCCACATTGCTGGCGTAGATGGTGACGTCCACACCGTCCGGGTTCTCCCGTAGCAACCGCATGACCTGAACGGTCGCCGCACCTGCACTGCTCAGCCAAATCCGAAGCGTTATGGCAACCGCTCCCTTCCTGTTTTTCCCGGTGAGAACCGGACCTTATCCCGGTTCCGCGTTCCGCACATTTCGGAACGCAAGACCGCAGGTCACACCCTGGATATCGCAGGCGCGTGAGGTCCGCGGCGGGTCGGACAGAGGGAAATGGTGCGGCTGCTCGCCTACCGGGGAAACGCGGTAGGCGAGCAGCCGGGCAGCGCTACTCGGCGACGATCACCGTGACTTCGCCGTCGGCCGCCTCGGTCGGGTCGCCGGAGGCGACGAACCAGTGGGTGACCTCGCCGTCGGCCAGGTCGTCGGCGACCGGGCCGTCGGGGAGGACCGACAGGGCGCCCGCCGTGACGGCGGCCAGGAATTCCTGGATGGCCGCCGGGCCGGAGGCGTGGGTGGTGAAGGTGGTGCACTCGTAGTCGATGCCGTGGGTCTCGCGCAGGGTGTCGGCGAGGGCGAGCGCGGCGCTCTGGGTGAGCGTCGACATCGCCTCGGCCGCGGGCAGCACGAAGGCCGGGTGGTCTTCGGACAGCGGGCGGACCCGGTCGGCGTAGGAGACCGGATGCGCCGCGGCGGCGGCGATCTCGGCGTCCACGTCGGGCAGGATCAGCCACTCGCCCGCGACACCGGCGACGGGGGCGTCGCTGATGCCGTAGGCCGCGCCGGTCGCGGCGATCTCGACACCGGACAGTTCGCCGGCGAACAGGACCGCGGCGCCCGCCTTCTGGATCGCCCAGGCGGCGAGCACGGAGTCCACGCTGCGCGGCAGCGAGATCGCGACGATGTCGCCGGGGCCCGCACCGCGCGCGATGAGCACGCGGGCCAGCTGCGAGGACTTGCGATCCAATGCGCTGTAGGCGATTTCGCTGTCGCCGCGGAGCAGGGCGGGGGCCTGCGGATCCGCCTCGACGACCTCGGCGAGCACCTTGGCCACCGTCTGCGCGCCGACACCCGTCGTGGCGACCGGAGCCGACACCGCCGCGGTCACCCCGGATTCGGCGAGCAACTGCGCGCGTTCGCCCGCGTCGAGGATGTCGATGTCGCCGACCAGGCCGGTCGGGTTGGCGAGCAGCTCGTCGAGCACCCGCAGCAGTCGGGCGGACAGGGTGCGGACCTCGTCCTCGGTGTAGGTGCTGCGCAGGTAGCGCATGGTGATCTCGATGGTGGCCTCGGCCATCACCACCAGCGTGAGCGGGTAGTGGGTGGCGTCGTCCAGGCCGACACCGGTGACCTGCATGCCGTCGATCGAGCTCGCCGCGGTGACTGCGTCCTTGTCCATCGGGTACGACTCGAACACCAGCAGCGTGTCGAAGGCCGCGCCAGCGCCCGCCACCCGCTGGATGTCGGACAGACCGACGAAGTGGTGGCTGAGCAGGTCGGCCTGCTCGGCCTGGACCCGCTTGGTCAACTCCTCCGCGCTGATCCGGTCGTCGATCTGGATTCGCACCGGCAGGGTGTTGATGAACAGGCCGACCATCGACTCGACGCCGGGCAGTTCGGCCGGGCGGCCGGACACGGTCGCGCCGAACACCACGTCGTCGCGCCCGGTGAGGCGGCCGACGACGATGCCCCACGCGGTCTGCAGCAGCGTGTTCACGGTGACACCGAGTTCACCGGCGAACTTGCCGAGTGCCCTGGTGCGATCGGCGTCGATCTCGACGATGACCTTGCCGAGCTCGTAGCGTTCCTCGGTGCGCGGCGCGGGCGCCAGCTGGGTGGGGCCTTCGACCCCCGCCAGCGCCTCGGCCCAGACCTGCAACGACACTTCGCGATCCCAGCCCGAGAGGAAGGACAGGAAGTTGCGGTAGGAGGCCACGCGCGGCAGCGCGGTGAGGTCACCGTGCACCGCGTAGAGGACCAGCAGGTCGCGCATGAGCAGCGGCATGGACCAGCCGTCGATCAGGATGTGGTGCACCGTGATCGCCAGGTGGGACTTGCCCTCGTCGGTCTTGTAGAGGCCGAAGCGGATCAGCGGGGCCGTGGCCATGTCGAACTGGTCGGCGCGGTCGGCGACCAGCAGCTGCTGCATGCGCGGCAGCCGCTCGTCGGCGGGCAGGTCGGTCAGGTCGACCTCGCGCCACGGCACCTCGAGCTCCGACATCACGACCTGCACCGGCTGCCCGGCCGAGTCGGTGACGAAGGCGGTCCGCAGGTTCGGGTACCGGTCGAGCACGGCCTGGGCCGCGCGCCGCAGCCGCTCGGTGTCGAGCGTGCCGGTCAGGTCGAGGACGGCCTGCACCGTGTACACGTCGACGGTCGCCGAGCTGAGCATGGCGTGGAACATCAGGCCCGCCTGTAGCGGCGAGAGCGGCCAGATCTCCGACAGCGCCGGGTAATGGCCTTCCCACAGCTCGATATCGGACTGCTCCACCCGCACCAGCGGCATATCGGACGGGGTGAAACCGCCCGCGTCCACCCGCTGTGCATGGGTGGCCAGCGCGGTGAGCGCGGCCACGAACAGATCCGCGAACTCCTGGGCCTGGTCGGCGGTCAGCAGCCCGGTCGGGAACGCGATGTTCGCGCCCAGCTGCGGGCCCTCGTCGCCGTCGTTGACGATGGCGTTGATGTCCAGCGTCGCGTTGGCGGGCATGTCCAGGTCCATCTCGGCGTCGAGCTGGCCCAGGTCGGCCACCGGCACCCAGCCGAGTTCGGCGAGTTCGGCGGGGATCTCGCCCGCCGTCGCGCGACCGAGGTAGTTGAAGCTGATCTGGCCGACGGACGGCAGATCGGCACCCTCACCGGTCAGGTACTTGAGCATGCCGTAGCCGATGCCCTTGTCGGGCACGGCCAGCATCTGCTCCTTGACCGACTTGATCACGGCACCGAGCGCGGCGCCGCCGGCGAAGGCATCGTCGAGGTCCGCACCGGCCAGGTCGAGGCGGACCGGGAAGGCGGTGGTGAACCAGCCGACAGTGCGCGACAGGTCGGCACCGGCGACGATCTCCTCCTGGCGGCCGTGGCCCTCCAGCTTGATCAGCGCCGCGGTACCGGATTCGTCACCGCGCCACCGCGAGACGGCCAGGGCCAGCGCGGTGAGCAGACCGTCGTTGACCCCACCGTGGTACAGGCCGGGGATGGCCGTGAGCACCGCGTCGGTGACCTCCGGCGACAGGGTGACCTGCACCCGGTCGACGGTGGCGAAGGTATCGACCCGCGGGTCGAACGCCCGTGCGCCCAGCTGCGGATCGGCGGTGGCCGAGACCTCGCGCCAGAACGGCAGTTCCGCGCGGCGCTCGGTCGACTGCTCGACCAGGCTGTGCGCCCAGCGCCGCATCGAGGTGCCGTTGGCGGGCAGCGTCACCGGCTGACCGGCCGCGATCTGGCCCCAGGCCATGCCGAGGTCCGGGATCAGGATGCGCCAGGAGACGCCGTCGATCACGAAGTGGTGGCCGACGATGAGCAGCGCGTCGCGACGGCGCGGGCCGTCGGCGTTCTCACCGAAGGCGAACCAGACGAACTGCACCATGGCGGCGTTCGCCGGATCGAGTCGGCCCATGGCCTCGTCGTATTCGACGCTGGCCAGCTTGGACAGCTGCTCGTCGGTGACCTCGCCGGCCACCTCGACGCGCCGCACCAGCGCGGTCACGTCGACCTCGCCGGGCGCCAATGCCTCGAAGACCCAGCCGTTCTCGGCAGCGGTGTCGGATTGCTCCGCTCCCGAGTGCCCTGCGTGGTGACGCCCCGCTGCCCCCTCCGGGCCCGCCGGTCGCTCCGCGCGGGCGACCCGCGAACGCAGCACATCGTGGTGGTCGAAGACCGCGCCGATGGTGGCGTGCAGGACTTCCTCGGTGATGTTCTCCGGCAGGCGCAGCACCATCGACTGGGAGAACCGGTCGTAGGTGGAGCCGCTGCTCAGGATCTGGCGCATGATCGGCAGCATCGGGATGTCACCGACACCGCCGCCCGGCAGTTCCTCGAGCACGATCTGCTCGGAATCGCCCGCGAGCACGGCGATCTCGGCCAGGCCGGCCACGCTGCGCTTCTCGAACACGTCGCGCGGCTTGAACAGCACGCCGCGATCCTTGGCGCGGGAGACCAGCTGGATGGACAGGATCGAGTCACCGCCGAGGGCGAAGAACGAATCGTCCAGGCCGACGGCGTCGACGCCGAGCACCTCGGCGAAGACGGTGGCGATGATCGCCTCGACTTCGCTGGTGGGCGTGCGGAACTCGCGCGGAGCGAGGACCGGCTCGGGCAGGGCCCGACGATCCAGCTTGCCCGCGGGGGTCAGCGGGATCTCGTCGAGCACCATCACGGCGGCGGGCACCATGTGCGCGGGCAGCTGCTGTGCCGCGTACTCGACCAGCGCGGCCGGGTCGGCGGCCGCGCCGGGGGCCGCCCGCACGTAGGACACCAGGATGGTGGCGCCCGCGTCGGTGGTGCGGCCGATGGTGGCGGCGAACTCGACGTCGTCGTGCGCGGTCAGGACCGCGTCGATCTCGCCCAGTTCGATACGGAAGCCACGGATCTTCACCTGGAAGTCGTTGCGGCCCACGTACTCCACGACGGACCGGCCGTTGACGGTGCGCCAGGCGACGACGTCACCGGTGCGGTACAGGCGCTCGCCGTCGGACCCGGCGTACGGGCTGGCCACGAAGCGCTCGGCGGTGAGGCCGGGGCGCGCGTGGTAGCCGCGAGCCAGGGCGACGCCGCCCAGGTACAGCTCACCGGCCACGCCCTCCGGGACCGGGCGCAGGCGGTTGTCGAGCACGAACACCGTCGCGCCCGCGATCGGCCCACCGATGTTCATGGTGTCGCCGGGCAGCAGCGGGTCGGACAGGTTGGTCGCGATGGTCGCCTCGGTCGGGCCGTAGGCGTTGTAGAACCGGTGGTGCGCCGGGTCGGTGCCCGCGCTGTGCCAGTTCGCCACCAGGTCGACGGGGGCCTTGTCGCCACCGACGATCAGCGCTTCCAGTCCGGCCAGTGCCGCGGGTTCCATCGACGCCGCGACCAGCGGGGTGAGGAACACGTGGGTCAGCTGCTGGCCCACGATGATCTCGGCCAGTTCCTCGCCGCCGACCACGCCGACCGGCGTGATGACCAGCGTGCCCGCCGAGCCGACCGCGAGCAGGAACTCGAGGATCGACGCGTCGAACGACGGCGACGCGAACGCCAGGGTGCGCGCCTCGGAGCCGAGCCCGAACTGCGCCACCTGGGCGGCGGCGAAGTTGGCCACACCGGTGTGGCTGACCACGACGCCCTTGGGCAGGCCGGTCGAGCCGGAGGTGTAGATCATGTAGGCCGTGTTGCCGGAGCGAACGGCGCCCCGACGGTCCGCGTCGGTGATCGGCGCGGCGGGCTGCCTGCCGGCCTCGGCCCGCAGCACCGCGTCGTCGAGGACCAGCCACTCGTCCAGCGCGGGCGCGGGCAGATGGTCGACCTCGGCCGACACGGTGATGCCCAGTGCCGCACCGGAGTCCGACATCATGTGCGCGATGCGCTCGGCCGGGTATTTCGGGTCGACCGGCAGGAACGCGGCACCCGACTTGATCACGGCCCAGATGGCCAGGGTCGTGTCCAGCGAACGCTGCATAGCGATGGCGACGACCGTCTCCGGTGCCGCGCCCCGGGCGATGAGCACCCGGGCCAGGCGCGAGGACGCCGCGTCGAGCTCGGCGTAAGTCAGCGCGGACACCGCCGTGCCGGCCAGCGCGTCCTCGTCGCCGGAGCTGCCCATGGCGAGCGCGCGGGCGAACCCGGCATCGACCGGCTCGCCGGGCGCGACGATCGCCTGCCCGTCCGGGTTGGTCGCGACGGCCTGGGCCAGCAGCTCGGGCAGGGTGCTCGTCGACGCGGCGGGACCGCCGGTGCGGGTGAGCAGTTCGGTCCGCTCGACCGCGTCGAGGAGTTCGAGATCGCCGACCGGGGTGGTGGTGTCGGCGACGACCTCGGCGAGCAGGCGCTGGAAGCGCTGCGCGAACTTCTCGACCGTGGACTGGTCGAACAGATCGCTGGCGTAGGAGAACTCGGCGTAGGCGCCGGCCGCGCCGGTGTCGCCTGCCTGCGCCTCACGCACGGTGAGCAGCAGGTCGAACTTGGCGGTGTCGACGTCGAAGTCGACGGCCGAGACCGACAGGCCGGGCAGCTCGAAGCCGGCGTCGGGCAGGTTCTCGAACGACAGCGCCACCTGGAACAGCGGGTGCCGCGCGGTGGAGCGCTCGGGGTTGAGCAGTTCCACCAGGCGCTCGAACGGGATGTCGGCGTGCGCGAACGCGGCCAGGTCGGCTTCCTTGGCCTGGGCCAGCAGCTCGGCGAAAACGAGCTGGCCGCCGACCTGCGTGCGCAGTGCCAGGGTGTTGACGAACATGCCGATGACGTCGTCGAGTTCGGCCTCACCACGACCGGCGATCGGAGTACCGATGACGATGTCCTCGGTGCCCGACATGCGCGCCAGGAACACCGCCAGCGCGGTGTGCACGACCATGAACAGCGTCGCGTTCTGCTCGCGGGCGATGGCCGAGAGTCCGGCGTGGATCTCGGTGTCGATCGGGAACAGCACCCGGCCACCGGCGAAGGACTGCGTGCTCGGACGCGGCCGGTCCAGCGGCAGGTTCAGCTCGTCGGGGACGCCGGCGAGGGCCCGCTTCCAGTAGTCGGCCTGCTGGGAGATCAGGCTCGTCGCGTCGGCTTCGGAGCCGAGCACCTCGCGCTGCCAGATGCTGAAGTCGGCGTACTGCACCGGCAGCGGCGCCCAGCCCGGGCGTTCCCCGGCGGCGCGGGCGGCGTAGGCCACCATGACGTCGCGGGTCAGCGGGCCCATGGACCAGCCGTCGGCGCTGATGTGGTGGGCGACGAAGACAAGGATGAACTCGTCATCGGCGACCTGCATCAGCTCGGCGCGCAACGGAACTTCGTCGAGCACGTCGAAGCCGGCGGAGATCAGCGCGGCGATCTTGTCGCGAACCTGTTCGGGTGCAACGGTTTCCGGCGTCAGATCCGGGACATTGCCCTCGACCGGCAGGATCACCTGGTGCGGGGTGCCGTCGGTCGACGGGTACACCGTGCGCAGGGTCTCGTGCCTGGCCAGCACGTCGGCGACCGCGAGCTGCAGCGCCTCGACATCCAGCGATCCCGTCAGGCGGACGGCGACCGGGATGTTGTTCACCGCGGAGCTGGTGTCGAACTGGTTCAGGAACCACATGCGCTGCTGCGCGAGCGACAGCGGCACCTGCGCCGGACGCGGTCCGGCGACCAGCGCGCGTCGCCCACCGGCGCCCGCGCCCTGCTCCACCTTCACCGCGAGACCGGCGACAGTCGACGCCTCGAACAGCAGGCGCACGGGCACCCGGCTGTCCAGGGCGGCGCCGAGGCGGGCCGCCACCTGGGTGGCCAGCAGCGAGTTGCCGCCGAGGGCGAAGAAGTCGTCGTCGGCGCCGACGCGATCGACGCCGAGCACGTCCGCGAACACGCCGGCCACGATCTCCTCGATCGGGGTGGACGGCGCGCGGAACGCCTGGGCCTCGAACTCCGGCTCCGGCAGCGCCTTGCGGTCGAGCTTGCCGTTGACGTTGAGCGGCAGCGCGTCCATGACCACGAACGCGGCGGGCACCATGTACGACGGCAGCCCGGCGGCCAGCGTCGACTTCACCTGTGCCACATCGATATCCGTACCCACCAGGTACGCCACCAGGCGATCACCGGTGCGGGGGTCGGACTTGGCGATGACGGCGGCCTGGGCGATCTCGGGCAGCGCCAGCAGCGCGGCCTCGATCTCGCCGAGCTCGATACGGAAGCCGCGGATCTTCACCTGGAAGTCGGTGCGGCCGCGGTAGTCGAGCTCGCCGTTGTGCCAGGCCACCAGGTCACCGGTGCGGTACATGCGGGTACCGGGGGTGAACGGGTTGGCCACGAAGCGGTCGGCGGTCAGGTCCGGGCGGCCGAAGTAGCCGCGGGCCAGCTGCGCGCCCGCGAGGTACAGCTCACCCGCGACGCCGTCCGGCACCGGGCGCAGCCGCGCGTCGAGCACGTACACCTGGCTGTTCCACTCGGGCCCACCGATGGAGACCGAGCCCTGATCGGCGGCGTTCACCCGATGCGAGGTGATCGAGACCGCGGCCTCGGTGGGGCCGTACAGGTTGAACAGCTCGGTGCGCGGGAACGCGGTGCGGAACCGCTGCGCGAGCGAACCCGGCAGCGCCTCACCGATGGCGAGCACCCGCCACAGCGAATCGGGCATACCCGAAGCAAGCAGCGCGTCGAGCATCGACGGCACCACGTGCAGGGTGGTGACCCACTCGCGCGACATCAGCTCGTTCAGGTACGCCGGATCGCGGTGGCCGTCGGCCGAGGCGATCACCAGGCGACCACCGCAGACGGCGGCCGACCAGAACTCCCAGACCGAGAGGTCGAAGGTGGCGGCGGTCTTGAGCAGCACCGCGTCGGCGGCGTCCATGCCGAACTCGATCAGCTTCCACTGGAGCTGGTTGGCGATGGCGCCGTGCGGCACCGCGACACCCTTCGGGCGACCGGTCGAGCCGGACGTGAAGATCACATACGCGGTGTGCTCCGGCCGCAGTGGTGCGATGCGCTCGGCGTCGGAAACCGGTGCGGCGCCGACCTCGTCGAGTTCGAGCTCGTCGATCCGCACCAGCGGCGCGACCGCGGTGTCGAACTCGGCCTCGGCGTTGGTCAGCACGCAGACCGGTGCCGCCGTCTCGAGGATGTAGTTCGTGCGCTCGGCCGCCTGATCGGGGTCGACCGGCACGTACGCGCCACCGGACTTGGCGACGGCGTACATGGCGACGATCAGATCCACCGAGCGGCGCAGCGCCAGCGCGACGCGGGCCTCGGGACCGACGCCGAGCGAGATCAGATGCCGCGCCAGGCGGTTCACCTTCGCGTCGAGTTCGGCGTAGGTCAGCTGGGCGCCGTCGTCGGTGACCAGGGCGGTCGACTTCGGATCGGCGGCCACCGACGCGTCGAGCAGCGAGACCAGGGTGGCCTCGGTGTCGACCCGGTAGGCGGTCGCGTTGCGGGCGTCCAGGATCTGGGCGCGTTCGGCCGGTGCGAGCAGTTCGATGTCGCCGACCGTGGTGCGCGGAGTGGCGACGATCGCGCCGAGCAGGCGAACGAACCGCTCGACGAAGCCCTCGACCGTGGCGTGATCGAACAGATCGGTGGCGTAGGTGAAGATGCCCGAAATACCCTCGGGCTCACCGGCGTCGCCGTAACGGTCGGTGGCGATCAGGTGCAGGTCGAACTGCGACAGCTGGGAGTCGATGTCCAGGCCGGACACCGTCAGGCCCGGCAGTTCCAGGGTGGCGCGGGTCAGGTTCTGGAACGACAGACCGACCTGGAACAGCGGGTGGCGCGCGGTGGAGCGGACCGGGTTGAGGACCTCGACCAGACGCTCGAACGGCACATCGGCATTGGCGAACGCCGCGATGTCGTCCTCACGCTGGCGAGCCAGCAACTCGGTGAACGCCTCGCCGCCGTCCACCTTGGTGCGGAAGACCAGGGTGTTGACGAACATGCCGATCATGTCGTCGAGGGCGGCCTCGCCACGACCGGCCATCGGGGTGCCGATGGCGATGTCGTCGGTGCCGGACAGACGAGCCAGCAGCACCGCGAGGGCGGTGTGCACGACCATGAACAGCGTCGCGCCCTCGGCGCGGGCCAGCTCGACCAGCGCGCGGTGGGTGTCGGCGTCGATCTGGACGTCGACCTTGCTGCCGGCGAAGGTCTGCACCGCCGGTCGCGGACGGTCGGCGGGCAGGTCGAGCTGATCGGGCAGGTCCGCGAGGGCCTGCTTCCAGTGCGCGACCTGCTTGGCCGCCATCGAGTCCGGATCGTCCTCGCTGCCGAGCAGTTCACGCTGCCAGATGCTGTAGTCCGCGTACTGCACGGCCAGTGGTGCCCAGCCGGGCTCCTGACCGGTGGAGCGGGCCGCGTAGGCAGTCATCAGGTCGCGGGTCAGCGGGGCGACCGAGGAGCCGTCACCGGAGATGTGGTGCACGACCATGGCGAGCACGAAGTCGCCGGAGACGGTGCGGGCGGGCCCGAAGACCGCGCCCGGCGCGGCCGGTTCCGCGTCGGTGCTCTCGGCGCGGAACAGCGCGACCTTCAGCGGCACCTCGACGGTGACGTCGAAGATGGTCGACATCAGTTCCGCGACGGCCGATTCCATCTCGTCGGCCGCCACGGTGCGCTCGATCAGCTCCGGCGCGGCCTGTGCGGGCGACAGGATCACCTGTGCCGCACCGGCTTCGGTCTGCGGGTAAACCGTGCGCAGGATCTCGTGGCGCGACACCAGGTCGGTGATCGCGGCGCGCAGCGCGGCCACGTCGAGGTCGCCGGTGAGGCGGACCGCGACCGGCACGTTGTAGGCCGCCGACTGGGTGTCGAAGCGGTTGAGGAACCACATGCGCTGCTGGGCCAGCGAGAGCGGGATGTGCTCGGGGCGCGGACCGGCGGTGAGCGCCTTGCGATCACCCGTCTCGGCGTGCTGCTCGATCCGCTGCGCCAGCGCCGACACCGTGGACGCCTCGAACAGCAGGCGCACGGGGATACGGGTGTCGAGTGCTTCGCCCAGGCGCGCGGCGACCTGCGTCGCCAGCAGCGAGTTACCGCCCCAGGCGAAGAAGTCGTCGTCGAGGCCGAAGCGCTTGACTGTGCCGGATTCAGCCGTGCCCGAGTGCCCTGCGTGGTCACGCTTCGCTACCGCCTCCTGGCCCGCCGGTCGCGGCTGGTCGCCCAGGCGCAGGACCTCGGCGAAGGTGGCGGCCACGAGCTGCTCGCTCGGGCTGACCGGCGCGCGGAACACGGCCTTCTCGACCTCGGGCTCCGGCAGGGCCTTGCGGTCCAGCTTGCCGTTGGCGTTCAGCGGCAGCGCGTCCAGGCGCAGGAACACGGTCGGGACCATGTACGAGGGCAGCTCGGCGGCCAGCGCGGTGCGCAGGGCCAGCTTGTCGAACTCCCCACCGGCCACGACATAGGCCACCAGGCGGTCGCCGACGACCGGATCGGTGTGGGCCAGCACCGCGGCCGAGGTGATGCCGTCCTGGCGCAGCAGCGCGGCCTCGATCTCGCCGAGCTCGATGCGGAAGCCGCGGATCTTCACCTGGAAGTCGGTGCGGCCCCGGTAGTCCAGTTCGCCGTCGGCGTTCCAGGCCACCAGGTCACCGGTGCGGTACATGCGCTCGCCGAGCGCGGAGAACGGATCGGCGACGAAACGGTCGGCGGTCAGGTCCGCGCGGCCGTAGTAGCCGCGGGCCAGCTGCGCACCGGCGAGGTAGAGCTCGCCGGAGACACCCACCGGGACCGGCCGCAGGCGGGAATCCAGCACGTAGACCCGGCTGTTCCACTCCGGCGCGCCGATCGACACCGACACCTGGTCGGCGTCGGTCACCGCGTGGCTGGTGATCGAGACCGCGGCCTCGGTCGGGCCGTACAGGTTGAACAGCTCGGCGGCGTTGGCGGTGCGGAAGCGCTGCGCGGTGGACGCGGGCAGCGCCTCACCGATCGCCAGCACCCGGCGCAGCGTGCGCGGCAGCGCCGCACCGGATTCGGTGAGCAGCGCGTCGAGCATCGACGGCACCACATGCAGCGTGGTGACGGCGGTGGCCCGCATCAGGTCGTTGAGGTAGGCCGGGTCACGGTGACCGTCGGCGGTGGCGACCACCAGGCGGCCACCGGCGACGGCGGCGGTCCAGAACTCCCACACCGAGAGGTCGAAGGTCGCGGCCGTCTTCAGCAGGATCGCGTCGTCGGCGCCGATACCGAATTCGGCTGTCTCCCACAGCAGCTGGTTGACGATCGCGCCGTGCGAGACCGCCACACCCTTGGGCTTGCCGGTCGAGCCGGAGGTGAAGATCACGTACGCGGTGTTCGCGGGCACCAGGGCGCCACGGCGCTCGGTGATCGCGGCCGCGCTGACAGTGCTCAGATCGAGCTCGTCGAGGACGAGCACGTCGGCCGCCGCCGTGCTGAATTCGGCGTTCGCCGTGGTCAGCACGATCGCGGGCGCGGCCGTCTCGAGGATGTAATCGGTGCGCTCGGCGGGCTGATCGGGGTCGATCGGCACGTAGGCGGCACCGGTACGGGCCACCGCGTACATCGCGATGATCAGCTCCGCGGAACGGCGGATGGCCAGCGCCACCCGGTCCTCGGTGCCGATACCCAGCGAGATCAGGTGCCGGGCAAGGCGGTTGACCTCGGCGTCGAGTTCGGCATAGGTCAGCTCGCGGCGTCCACCGGCGACGCGGGTGCCCGCCACGCCGGCGGCGCCCGCTGCGGAGCCGGCGCCCTCGGTGCTCACGTCGGACTCCGGCTCGTCCACGACCAGCGCGACGGCGTCCGGCGTCGCCGCCACGGTCGCGTCGAGCAACGACACCAGGGTGGCGTCGGTATCGATCGCGTTCGCGGTGTCGTTCCACGCGGTGACGATCTGCGCGGCTTCCTGCTCGGTGAGCAGGTCGATGTCGCCGACCGGCACGGACGCGTCGGCGGCGACGGCGTCGAGCACCAGCACGAAGCGGTCGGCGAAGCTCTGGACCGTGGCCTCGTCGAACAGGTCGATGGCGTAACCGAATTCGGTGACCAGCTGGGCGGGTGCGCCGTCGTCGGTGTAGCGGTCGTAGAGGGTGACGTGCAGGTCGGTCTTGGCCAGCTGCGAGTCGTAGTCGACGGCGCTGACGGTCAGGCCGGGCAGTTCGAAGGTGGTGTCGGCCAGGTTCTGGAACGACAGGCCCACCTGGAACAGCGGGTTGCGCGCGGTCGAGCGCACCGGGTTGAGCACCTCGACCAGGCGCTCGAACGGCACGTCGGCGTTGGCGAAGGCCTCCAGATCGCGTTCGCGCACGTCGGCGAGGAGCTCGGCGAAGGTGGCGCCGGGGTCGACGGCCGTGCGGAACACCAGGGTGTTGACGAACATGCCGATCAGGTCGTCGAGTTCGCGCTCACCACGGCCCGCGATCGGGGTGCCGACGGCGATGTCGTCGGTGCCCGACAGTCGCGCGAGCAGTACCGCGAGGGCGGCGTGCACGACCATGAACAGCGAGGCGTTGTTGGCCCTGGCCAGCTCGTGCAGCGCGGCGTGGCGCACGGGGTCGATCTCGAAGCGGATCGCCTTGCCCTGGAACGACTGCGCGGGCGGGCGCGGCCGGTCGGCGGGCAGCTCGAGCTGGTCGGGCAGGTCGGCCAGGGCCTTGCTCCAGTACGCGACCTGCTTGGCGGCCAGCGATTCCGGGTCGGTCTCGTCGCCGAGGACCTCGCGCTGCCACAGCGCGTAGTCGGCGTACTGCACCGGCAGCGGCGCCCACTGCGGGGCCTCGCCCTGCACGCGCGCCACATAGGCGGCCATGATGTCGCGGGCCAGCGGGCCCATCGACGAGCCGTCGGCGGAGACGTGGTGCACGGTAAACGCGAGCACGTGGTCGGTCTCGTTGAGCCGGAACAGCGCGACCTTGAGCGGCACCTCTTCGGTGACGTCGAAGGTGGTCATCGCGAATTCGATGACGGTGCCGAGCAGATCGGCTTCGTCGACCTCGATGTGGTGGACGACGGCGCGGCTCTGCGCGATCGGCAGGATCACCTGGTGCGGGCCGTCGGCCGAGCGCGGGTAGGTGGTGCGCAGCATCTCGTGCCGGGCGAACACGTCGCCGATGGCCTGCTCGAGCGCGGGCACGTCGAGCTCGCCGGTGAGGCGCACGGCCAGCGGGATGTTGTCCACGGCCGAGGTCGAGGTATCGAACTGGTTGAGGAACCAGTAGCGCTGCTGGGCGGGCGAGAGCGGGATGATCGCGGGCCGCTCCCCCGCCGTCAGGCGCGGGCGGGTCCGGCCGGAGCCGGCGTTGTGCTCGGCGCGGGCCGCGAGCGCGGACACCGTGGACGCCTCGAACAGGTCGCGCACCGAGAGCTGGGTGTCCAGGGCCGCGCCGATGCGGGCGGTGACCTGGGTGGCCAGCAGCGAGTTGCCGCCGAGTTCGAAGAAGTCGTCGTCGGCGCCGACCCGGGTCACCCCGAGCACGTCGCCGAAGGTGCCTGCCACGATCTCCTCGATCGGGGTCGAGGGCGCGCGGAACACCTTGGCCTCGAACACCGGCGCGGGCAGCGCCTTGCGGTCCAGCTTGCCGGAAGCGTTGAGCGGGAAGGCCTCCAGGATCACGAACGCGGTGGGCACCATGTACGTCGGCAGCGCGCCGCCGAGCTCGGTGCGCACGGCATCGAGGTCGATGCTCGCACCTTCCGCGGCGTGACCGCTAGGCCCGGAGGCGGTAGCGGAGCGTGACCCCGCAGGGTCAAGGGAACGCCGCCGATCCGACACAGCCGGAATCAGATACCCGACCAGCTGGTCGCCCAGACGATCGTCGGAGCGCACGACCACGACCGACTGCGCGATCGACGGCAGCGCGGTGAGCGCCGACTCGATCTCACCCAGCTCGATGCGCAGACCACGCAGCTTCACCTGGAAGTCGGTGCGGCCCAGGTACTCCAGCTCGCCGTGCTCGGTCCAGGCGACGAGGTCGCCGGTGCGGTACATGCGGGCGCCGTCGGCACCGAACGGGTCGGCGACGAAGCGGTCGGCGGTCAGGTCCGGACGCGCGACATAGCCGCGCGCCAGCTGGACACCGGCCAGATACAGCTCACCGGGGACGCCGACCGGCACCGGGTGCAGGCGCGAATCCAGCACGTAGACCTGGGTGTTGAAGACCGGGGCGCCGATCGGCACCGAGGTGGTGTCGGCGTCGGTGACCTCGTGGAAGGTGACGTCGACCGCGGCCTCGGTGGGGCCGTACAGGTTGTGCAGGGCCGCACCGGTGAGCGCGCGCAGCCGCTGGGCGGTCGGCGCGGGCAGCGCCTCACCCGAGGCGAAGACCAGGCGCAGGCTGCTCGCGGCGGCGGAGCCGTCGGCGAGCGCCACGGCGGCGGACTCGGCCAGCTCGGCCACGAACACCGACATCATCGACGGCACGAAGTGCGCGGTGGTGACGCCCTCGGCAGCGATGATCTCGGCCAGGTACGCCGGATCACGATGACCATCCGGCTTCGCGACGACCAAACGCGCGCCGATCTGCAAGGGCCAGAAGAACTCCCACACCGACACGTCGAACGTGGCCGGAGTCTTCTGCAACACCACATCGTCGCCGGTCAGACCGTAAGCCGCCTGCATCCACACCAGACGGTTGACGATCGCGCCGTGGCTGACCGCGACACCCTTCGGACGACCCGTCGAACCCGACGTGAAGATCACATACGCGGTATTGGACGGACGCAGCGGGGCGAGGCGCTCGGCATCGGTGACCGGCGCCGCGGAGTACCCCGACAGGTCCAGGCTCTCGATCCGCAGCGCGACCGTCGAGCCCGCGTCGACGTCGTCCGCGGCCGTGGTCAACACGCAGATCGGCGCGGCGGTCTCGAGCACGTAGTGGGTGCGCTCGGCCGGGTGGTCGGGGTCCAGCGGCACGTACGCGCCACCGGCCACGCTCACCGCGTACATGCCGATCACCAGGTCGAGCGAGCGGCGCATGCCGAGCGCGACCATGGTGTCCGGGCCGACGCCCTGGGCGATGAGATGCCGGGCCAGGCGGTTCACCTTCGCGGCGAACTCGCCGTAGGACAGACTCGTCCCCTCGAAGGTGAGGGCGGTCGCGTTCGGGCTGGTCAGCGCCTGGGCCTCGAACATCGACACCAGCGTGGCGGCCGGGTCGATCGGGTGCGCGGTGGCGTTCCAGTCGGTGACGACCTGGCGGTATTCGGCCGGAGCCAGCAGCTCGACCTCGCCGATGGCGCGATCCGGCGTCG
Organism: Nocardia sp. No.11; assembly: GCF_038752175.1. NCBI lineage: Bacteria > Bacillati > Actinomycetota > Actinomycetes > Mycobacteriales > Nocardiaceae > Nocardia > Nocardia sp. No.11. Next base: position 36,463 of record NZ_JBCGFB010000022.1, read on the forward strand.
CGACGACGGCGGTCAGCATCCGCACCAGGCGCTGCGCGAGCGCGGCGATGGTGTCGGCGTCGAACATGTCGGTGGCGTAGGCGAATTCGGCGGTCATGCCGTCGGCGGAACCGTCTTCGCGATGCCGGTCGGCCAGGTTCAGGTGCAGATCGAACTTGGCGGTGACCACGTCCAGCGGCACCCCGGCGACCTCGAGGCCGGGCAGCTCGAAGGCCGCCTCGCCGGTGTTCTGGAACGACAGCATCACTTGGAACAGCGGGTGCCGGGCCTGCGAGCGGGCCGGGTTGAGGATCTCCACCAGGCGCTCGAACGGCAGGTCGGCGTGGCCGAAGGCGGCCAGGTCGCTCTCCCTGGTCTGCGCGAGCAGGGCGGTGAACGGCTGGGCCGGGTCGACCGCGCTGCGCAGGACCAGCGTGTTGACGAACATGCCGATCGCGTCGTCGAGGACCGCTTCACCACGGCCCGCGACGGCGGTGCCGATGGCGATGTCGTCACTGCCGGACAGGCGGGCCAGCAGCGCCGCGAAGGCGGCGTGCACGACCATGAAGAGGCTGGCGCCGTGCTCGCGGGCCAGCGCGTTCAGGCTCGCCGCCAGTGCCGGGTCGATCGAGAATTCGTGCACGCCACCGCGGTTGGACGCCACGGCCGGACGCGGCCGGTCGGCGGGCAGGTCGAGCTGATCGGGCAGGCCGGCCAGGTGCTCGGACCAGTAGGCGACCTGCTGCGCGATCATCGACGTCGCGTCGTCCTCGGCGCCGAGGGTCTCGCGCTGCCACAGCGCGAAGTCGGCGTACTGCACCGGCAGCGGCGCCCAGCCCGGCGCCTCACCGCGCGAGCGCGCGGCGTAGGCGATCATCACGTCGCGGGCCAGCGGGCGCACCGACCAGCCGTCACCGGAGATGTGGTGCACGACGAACACGAGCACGTGGGTGTCGGGATGCGAACCGTCCATCGAACCGGCGACGCGCAGCAGCGCGGCACGCACCGGCACCTCGGCGGTCACATCGAACCCGGCGAGCACCAGTTCGCTGATCCGGTCGCGGATCTCGTCCTCGCCGACCGTGATCGGGCTCAGCGAGATCGGCACCTGGCCCGCGGGCAGCACGACCTGCACGCCCTGGCCCTCGGCGGTCTCGGGGTAGACGGTGCGCAGCACCTCGTGCCGGTCGACCACGTCGGCGACGGCCTGGCGCAGGGCGTCGATGTCGAGGTCGCCGGTCAGGCGGACGGCGAGCGGGATGTTGTTGACCCCGGTCGCGTTGTCGAAGCGGTTGAGGAACCACATGCGCTGCTGGGCCAGCGAGAGCGGGATCTGCTCCGGGCGCGCTCCGGCGACGAGCTCGCGACGACTGCCGCTACCCGCGTGCGATTCCACCTTGGCGGCCAGCGCGGCGACCGACGGCGCCTCGAACAGCACGCGCACGGGAACGCGGGTGTCGAGGGCGGCGCCGAGGCGGGCGACCACCTGGGTGGCGATCAGCGAGTTGCCGCCCAGGTCGAAGAAGTCGTCGTCGAGGCCGACGGCGCGGTCCCCGGACAGGCCGAGCACTTCGGCGAAGGTCGCGGCGACGATCTCCTCGATCGGCGTACTCGGCGCACGGAACTCCCGCGCCTCGAACACCGGGTCGGGCAGGGCGCGCCGGTCCAGCTTGCCGTTGGCGCTCAGCGGCATCTCGTCGAGCGCGACGAACGCGGCCGGGACCATGTAGGACGGCAGCTGCGCGGCCAGCTGCGTACGCAGCGTGTCGATCTCGACGGCCGCGCCCGCGGAAGGCACCACGTAGCCGACGAGCTGGTCGCCGGTGCGGGCGTCCGAGCGCACGACCACGACGGCCTGCGCGACGGTCTCGTGCGCGGTGAGCGCGGCCTCGATCTCGCCGAGCTCGATGCGCAGACCGCGCAGCTTGACCTGGAAGTCGGTGCGGCCGAGGTAGGTGATGACACCGTGCTCGTCGCGCCGCACGAGGTCACCGGTGCGGTACATGCGGGCGCCGTCCTCGCCGAACGGGTCGGCGACGAAGCGGTCGGCGGTCAGATCGGCGCGACCGAAGTAGCCGCGCGCCAGCTGCGCGCCGGCCAGGTACAGCTCACCGGCGACCCCGGCAGCAACCGGGTGCAGACGGGAATCCAGCACGTAGGCCCGCGAATTCCAGACCGGTGCGCCGATCGGGACGGCACCGTCGACCTGGTCGGCGACCGGGCCGTGCGTCGCGTGGACGGTGAACTCGGTCGGACCGTACAGGTTGAACAGGGCCGCGTCGCTCACCTTGCGCAGCGCGGCGACCGCGTCGCCGGTGAAGGCCTCACCGGCGATCAGCAGGGCGCGCAGCGAGGACAGAGCTCCGCCCTCGGCATCGATGCTGCCCGCGAAAACAGTCAGCATCGACGGCACGAACGAGGTCATCGTGACGCGCTGCGCCGCGATGACATCGGCGAGGTACTGCGGGTCGCGGTGGCCGTCGGGGCTCGCCACGACGATCCGGCCGCCGGTGCTGAGCGGGCCGAACAGCTCCCACACCGAGACGTCGAAGGTAGCCGGGGTCTTGAACAGCACCACGTCGTCGGCGCCGATGCCGTATTCGCCGGTGATCCAGCGGATCTGGTTGACGACGGCGGCGTGCGGCACGGCGACGCCCTTCGGGCGACCGGTCGACCCGGAGGTGAAGATGACGTAGGCCGGGTGCTGAGGACGCAGCGGCGCGATCCGCTCGGCGTCGGTGACCGGAGCGTCGGAGTAGGCCGCCACCTCGAGGGTGTCGACGGCCAGCGTCGGCAGCTCACCCGCGTCGAAACCGTCGCGCGCCGTGGTGAGGACGACCACCGGGGCGGCGGTCTCCAGCACGTAGGCGATGCGGTCGGCGGGCTGGTCGAGGTCGAGCGGCACGTAGCCACCGCCGGCTTCCTGCACGGCGTAGGCCGCGACGACCAGGTCGACGCCGCGGCGCAGGCCGAGCGCGACCAGGGTCTCCGGGCCGACGCCCGCCTCGATCAGGCGATGCGCCAAACGGTGCACGCGCGCGGCGAATTCGGCGTAGGTCAGCGTCGCACCGGAGGCCGGGTCGACGATCGCGACCGCGTCCGGGGTGGCGGCGGCCTGGCGGGCGAACTCGTCGACCAGGGTGCCCGCGCCGGGCAGCGCGCGCTCGGTGTCGTTCCAGCCGAGCACGGCCAGCGCGTTTTCGGTGTCGTCGAGCAGTTCGAGATCGCCGACGGCCCGGTCCGGCGCCGCCGCGATCGCGGCCAGCAGTCGGGCGAAGCGGGTGCCGAAGCGATCCATGGTGGCCGCGTCGAACAGGTCGGTGGCGTAGATCAGCTCGGCGACGATGCCCGCGGGCGAGTCGGCGGGCTTCGCGGCGTTGGACCGCTCCGCTCCCGAGGACCCTGCGTGGTCACGCTTCGCTACCGCCTCCGGGCCCGCCGGTCGCTTCTCGGTGAGCACCACGTTCAGGTCGAACTTGGCCACGTCGATCGGCAGCTCGACGCCGCTGACGGTCAGGCCGGGCAGTTCCAGGCTGGTCTGGCCGGTGTTCTGGAAGGCCAGCATGACCTGGAACAGCGGGTGGCGGGCCTGCGAGCGGGCCGGGTTGATGATCTCGACCAGCCGCTCGAACGGCAGGTCGGCGTGGCCGAAGGCGGCGATGTCGGCCGCGCGGACCTCGCCGAGCAGGTCGGTGAAGCTCGCGTCGCCGTCGACCTCGGTGCGCAGCACCAGGGTGTTGACGAACATGCCGATCAGGTCGTCGAGGGCACGCTCGCCACGACCGGCGATCGGGGTGCCGATGGCGATGTCGTTCTCGCCGGACAGGCGCGAGAGCAGCAGCGCCAGCGCCGCGTGGGCGACCATGAACAGCGTCGCGCCCCGGCTGCGGGCCAGCTCGGCCAGTGCCGCATGGGTGTCGGCGTCGATCTCGAAGGTGTGGGTGGCGCCACGACCGCTGGCGACCGCGGGACGCGGCCGGTCGGCGGGCAGGTCCAGTTGCTCGGGCAGGCCGCGCAACCGCTGACCCCAGAACGAGATCTGCTGGGAGATCACGGACTTGGCGTCGTCCTCGTCGCCGAGCACGGCGCGCTGCCACAGGGCGAAGTCGGCGTACTGGACCTCGAGCGGACGCCAGGCGGGCTCGGCGCCTTCGACGCGGGCGCTGTAGGCGGTCATCACGTCGCGAGTCAGCGGGCCCATGGAGAAGCCGTCGGCCGAGATGTGGTGCACGACCAGGGCGAGCACGTGTTCGGTCGGGCTGATCTCGAACAGGGCGGCCCGGAACGGCACCTCGGCGGTGACGTCGAACGCGGTGAGCACCAGCTCCGAGAGGCGCTGCGGCAGTTCGGCACCGGTGGTCTCGATCGGCGCGAGGTCGGGGATGACCTTGCCGGTCGGCACGATCACCTGGTGGGCCGCGCCGGCGACCTCCGGGTAGTAGGTGCGCAGCGACTCGTGACGGGCGAGCACGTCGGCCACGGCCACCTGCAGCGCCTGCCGGTCGAGCAGGCCCGACAGCCGCACGGCGGCCGGGATGTTGTCGACCGCGGACTCGGGGTCGAAGCGGTTGAGGAACCACATGCGCTGCTGGGCCAGCGACAGCGGCACCCGCTCGGGGCGCAGCTGCGGGACCAGCGCGGCGCGACGGTCCGTACCGGAGTGCGTCTCGGCGCGCGCGGCCAACCCGGCGACGGTGGAGGCCTCGAACAGTTCGCGCACGCCGATGTCGGTCTCCAGCGCGGCCGAGAGGCGGGCGGCGACCTGGGTCGCGGTCAGCGAGTTGCCGCCGAGGGCGAAGAAGTCGTCGTCGAGGCCGACCCGCTCCAGGCCCAGCACATCGGCGAAGGTGGCGGCGACGATCTCCTCGACCGGCGTGGTCGGGGCGCGGAACACCGCGGCCTCGAACACCGGCGCGGGCAGCGCCTTGCGGTCGAGCTTGCCGGAGGCGTTGAGCGGGAACTCGTCGAGGACGATGATGACCGCGGGCACCATGTAGGCGGGCAGGTTGGTGCCCAGTTCCTCGCGGGCGTCCTCGATGTCGACGGTGCGGCCCGGCGCGGCGATGACGTAGGCCACCAGCTGATCGCCGGTGTGCTGATCGCCGCGGACCACGACCACCGACTGGGCGACCTCGTCGAGCGCGGTCAGCGCCGACTCGATCTCACCCAGCTCGATGCGCAGACCACGCAGCTTCACCGGGAAGTCGGTGCGGCCCAGGTACTCCAGCTCGCCGTGCTCGGTCCAGGCGACGAGGTCGCCGGTGCGGTACATGCGAGCGCCGCCCGCGGGGCTGCCGGCGGGCCCGGAGGAGGTAGCGGAGCGTGACCCCGCAGGGCCCTCGGCTGCCACGCCATCGGACACAGCGGAGAAGGGGTTCGCGACGAAGCGGTCGGCGGTCAGGTCCGGCCGCGCGACATAGCCGCGCGCCAGCTGGGTGCCCGCCAGGTACAGCTCACCCGCGACACCGACCGGGACCGGGCGCAGGCGCGCGTCCAGCACGTAGACCTCGGTGTTGAACACCGGCGCGCCGATCGGCACGGTGTCGGTATCGGTGTCGACGACCTCGTGGAAGGTGACGTCGACCGCGGCCTCGGTGGGGCCGTACAGGTTGTGCAGGGCCGCACCGGTGAGCTCGCGCAGACGATGCGCGGGCTTGGGCGGCAGTGCCTCGCCGGAGGCGAACACCATCCGCAGCGACGCGCAGCGCGCGGCCGCGGCGTCGGCGACGAAGACCGCGAGCATCGACGGCACGAAGTGGGTGACCGTCACACCCTCGGCAGCGATGATCTCGGCCAGGTACGCCGGATCACGATGACCGTCGGGCTTGGCGACGACCAGACGCGCGCCGATCTGCAAGGGCCAGAAGAACTCCCACACCGACACGTCGAACGTGGCGGGGGTCTTCTGCAACACCACATCGTCCGCGGTGAGGCCGTAGGCGGCCTGCATCCACACCAGACGGTTGACGATCGCGCCGTGGCTGACCGCCACACCCTTCGGACGACCGGTCGAACCGGACGTGAAGATCACATACGCGGTGTTCGACGGACGCAGCGGCGCCGTGCGCTCGGCATCGGTGATGCGGGTGTCGGCGTAGCCGACCAGGTCGAGCAGGTCGATGCGGACCTGCGCGGTGTCGATCTCCAGATCGGTGCCCGAGGTGAGCACACACACCGGATCCGCCGTCGCCAGAATGTATTCCGTGCGCTCGGCCGGGTGATCGGGATCGAGCGGCACGTACGCGCCACCGGCCACGCTCACCGCGTACATGCCGACCACCAGGTCGATCGAGCGGCGCATACCCAGGGCCACATAGGTTTCCGGGCCGACACCGCGATCGATCAGCCAGCGCGCCAGGCGGTAGACCCGCTGGGCGAACTCGGCGTAGGACAGGTTCTCGCCTTCGAAGCTGAGGGCGGTGGCCTGCGGGGTGCGCGCCACCTGCGCCTCGAACATCGAGACGAGGGTGGCCGTGGTGTCGACCTCGTGCGCGGTGGCGTTCCAGTCGCGCACGACCAGTTCGCGTTCGGCGGCGTCGAGCAGCTCGATATCGCCCACGGCCACACCGGGTTCGGTGGTGATCGCGGTGAGCACCCGGATCAGGCGCTCGGCGATGCGGTGCACGGTGGCGGCGTCGAACAGATCGCTCAGGTAGCCGGCCCGGATACGGAGCTGCGTGTCCAGCTGGGCGATCAGCGACAGCGGGTAGTGGGTCGCGTCGGCGGCGTCCAGACCGGTGACGGCCATGCCGTCGATGTCGGCGGCCTGGGCCTTGATGCCCTCGGCGTCGACCGGGTAGGACTCGAAGACCACCAGCGAGTCGAACAGGGCGCCGATGCCCGCGGCCGACTGGATGTCGGCCAGGCCGATGTAGTGGTGGTCGAGCAGGTCGGCCTGCTCGCCCTGGGTACGGGTCAGCACCTCGCGCACCGATTCGGCGGCGTCGAAGCGCACGCGCACCGGGACGGTGTTGATGAACAGGCCGACCATGGATTCCACGCCCGACAGCTGTGCCGGGCGGCCCGAGACGGTGGTGCCGAACAGCACGTCGTCGCGGCCGGTCATCCGGCCGAGCACGATCGACCAGGCGACCTGCAGCACGGTGTTCGGGGTGACCCCGAGGTCGGCGGCCAGCGCGACCAGGCGGGCCGTGGTCGGCTCGTCCAGGTCGAACAGGTACTCCTCCGACAGCGCCGCGATCTCGCGGCTGGCGTCGGGGCGGGCCAGCAGAGTCGGCTCGGTGACGCCGCGCAGCGCGGCGGACCATGCCGCGACCGACACCGAGTGATCCTGCTGGGCAACCCATTCCAGGAAGTGGCGGTAGGAGCGGACCGCGGGCAGCGCGCTCGTGTCACCGTGCAGGGCGTAGAGCGCGAGCAGGTCGCGCATGACCAGCGGCGTCGACCAGCCGTCGAGCAGGATGTGGTGGTTGGACACCACGAAGCGCCACTCGTTCTCGGCGATGCGGATCAGGGTGAACCGGATCAGCGGCGGCGCGGCCAGGTCGAAGCGGGCATGGCGGTCGGCCTCGACGAGGTCGGCGAACTCGCCCGTTTCGGTGCGGTCGTGGTCGGTCCAGGCCACCTCGGCGTGCTCGAGGACGATCTGGACGGCATTGCCGTCGTGGTCGGTGACGAACGCCGTGCGCAGGGTCTCGTGCCGGTCCAGCAGAGCCTGGGCGGCAGCGCGCAGACGGGTGGCGTCGACGCGACCGGTGAGCGTCAGGACCGCCTGCGCGGTGTAGACGTCGACCGAGCTGGCGGCCAGACGGGCGTGGAAGAACAGACCGGCCTGCAGCGCGGCCAGCGGCCACACCTGGGTCAGCTCGGGGTAGCGCTTCTCCCAGACGTCGATATCACCCTGGGTGGAGCGCACCAGCGCGAAATCGGACGGCGTGTGGCCACCCGCGTCGGCCGAGTTGGCGTGCCGGGCGACGGCTTCCAGCGCGGTGACCCACAGGTCGGCGAACTCGCGCACCTCGGCGGCGGCGAGCAGGGTGCTCGGGTAGCCGATATTGGCGCTGAGCTTGTCGCCGACGACGATCGCGTTGACGTCCAACGGCGCCATGGCGGGCATGTCGGCGTCGTAGGCGCCGCCGAGGGCGGCCAGCTCGGGCGCGGGAATCCAGCCGAAGCCGCGCAGCGCGTCGGGCACGTCGCTGTCGGCGACGCGGCCCAGGTAGTTGAAGCTGATCTGGCCGGGCAGCTGGGTGGGCAGTTCCGCCGCGGTCTCGGCGTTCATGTACCGCAGCAGGCCGTAGCCGATGCCCTTGTCGGGCACGGCGAGCAGCTGCTCCTTGACCGCCTTGACGGCCTGACCGAGCGCGGGACCACCGGCGAGCGCGGCGTCGATGTCGATACCGGCCAGGTCCAGGCGGACCGGGAAAATAGCGGTGAACCAGCCGACGGTGCGCGACAGGTCGGCGCCGGGCGCGACCTCTTCCTCGCGGCCATGGCCTTCGAGCCGGACCAGCAGTGCGTCGTTGTCGGCGCGGTGGCCGTCACCGGCAGCGGATCCGTCGCCCAGGACCGCACGGGTGGTCGAGCCCGTGGCGCCGACGCGAGTCGAGCGCCACTTGGCCGCGGCCAGTGCGAGGGCGGTGAGCAGACCGTCGTTGACGCCACCATGGAACAACGCCGGGACGGTGGTCAGCAGGGCCTTGGTGACCTCGGCCGACACCTCGACCGGCAGCTTCTCGATGACGCCGGAGACGTCGACGGCCGGGTTCATCGGCCGCTCGGTGAGCAGCGGATCCGGGGTGGCGACGACCTCGCGCCAGAAGTCGAGTTCGGCGGCGCGTTCGGGGCTGCGCGCCTCGTCGGCGAGCGCGTGCGCCCAGGCCCGCATGGAGGTGGCCGGGGCGACCAGTTCCGGCTGCTGGCCGGCGGAGAGCTGGCCCCAGGCAGCGACGAAGTCGGGCACCAGGATGCGCCAGGACACGCCGTCGACCACGAGGTGGTGGGCGACGACGATCAGGCGACCTGCCCGCGCGACGGACCGGGATCCGGCGGACGACGCCGCGGCGTCGGTGGCGGTCGCCGAGGTCGTGTCGCCGGAAACGCTCGCGGCGGTGTCGCCGGTCGGGGCGGCATCACCGGGCAGCGAGATAGCCGGGGCGGTCGCGGCGGACGGCTCCAGCCAGACGAACCGAACGACGACGCCCGCGGCGGGATCGAGCCGGTCCAGGCTGGCATCCAGTGCGGCGGAGGCGATCTCGATCAGCTGGTCGTCGGTGGCATCGGCCGGGAAGGTGCTGTGGTCGATCAGCGCGTCGGCGTCGACCGCGCCGGCGGGCGCGGTGTCGACGACCCAGCGGCCGTCGACCTGGTGCAGGCGCGAACGCAGCATGTCGTGGCGGTCGATGACCGCGCCGACAGTGGCGGCGATGCCCGCGCGGTCGATGCCGACCGGCAGTTCCAGCGCCATGGTCTGGTTGAACCGGTCGAACGAGCCGGACCGCTCGGCCATGAACCGGACGACCGGGGTCAGCGGCATCTCGCCGACGCCACCGCCGGGCAGCTCGGCCAGCGTGACGGCGGCGGCCGAACCGACCTCGGCGGTCTCGGCGACCGAGGCCAGCCCGGCGACGGTGCGCTGTTCGAAGACGTGGCGCGGAGTGAACAGCACGCCGCGGGCCTTGGCCCGGGAGACGAGCTGAATGGAGACGATCGAGTCACCGCCCAGGGCGAAGAACGAGTCGTCCACGCCGACGCGCTCGACCCCGAGCACCTCGGCGAAGACCTCGGCGATGGTCTGCTCGATCGAGGTGCGCGCGGCCCGGAAGGTGACCTCGGTGGCGAACACCGGCTCCGGCAGCGCCTTACGGTCGAGCTTGCCGACCGGAGTCAGCGGCACGTGGTCGATCACCATGATCGACGACGGCACCATGTAGGCGGGCAGGCGGTCCTCGACGTGCGCGGTCAGCGCCGCGACGTCGATCGAATGGCCCGGCGCGGCAACCACATACGCGACCAGCGAGACCGCGCCCGCCGTGCTCTTGTGGCCGATGGTGGTCGCGAAGTCGACGGTCTCGTGCGAGGCGAGCGCGGAGTCGATCTCGCCCAGTTCGATACGGAAACCGCGGATCTTGACCTGGAAGTCGGAGCGGCCGACGTATTCGACGGTGCCGTCGGCGGTCCAGCGCACGACGTCACCGGTGCGGTACATCCGCTCCCCCGGCACGAACGGATCGGCGACGAATCGGTCGGCGGTCAGCCCGGCGCGGGCGTGGTAGCCGCGCGCCAGCTGGATGCCCGACAGATACAGCTCACCCGCGACACCCACCGGAACGGGCTGGAGCTGGGCGTCCAGGATCAGCGAGCGCATGCCGCGCGTCGGGCCACCGATGGTGACCAGCTCGCCCGGGGTCAGCGCGGCGCTGATGTTGGTCATGATCGTGGTCTCGGTGGGACCGTAACCGTTATGGAAGGCGCGAGTCGTGCCGTCCGCCAACGGAACCGCCCACTTGCTCACCAGATCGGCGGGCACCGCCTCACCACCGGCGACCAGCACCCGCAGCGAATCCAGGCCGCTCGGGTCGAAGGTCGCCAGCGCTGCGGGGGTGATGAAGGCGTGGGTGACCCGCTCGGCGCGGATCAGCTCGGACAGTTCGTCACCGCCGTAGACACCCGGCGGGACGACGACCAGCGCGCCGCCGCGGGCCAGCGCCAGCAGCAGTTCCAGGATCGAGGCGTCGAACGAGGGCGAGGCGAAATGCAGTGCGCGGGCATCGGTAGCGAGGGCGTAGCGCTGGGCCTGCTCCTCGCCGAAGTTGGCCAGGCCGGCGTGGGTGACCACGACGCCCTTGGGCACACCGGTCGAGCCGGAGGTGTAGATGACGTAGGCGGGCTGCTCGGGCATGGTCGCGCGGACCAGTTCCGAATCCGCGATCGGGCCGCCGTCGAAGGCGTCCAGGTCCAGCTCGTCGAGCACCAGCCACCGTGCCGATTCCGGCAGGCCCGCGCGCACGGAGGCGACGGTGAGGCCCAGCGGTGAACCGGAGTCGGTGACCATGTGGGCGATGCGGTCGGCCGGGTAGGTCGGGTCGACCGGCACGAAGGCGGCGCCGGTCTTGGCGACGGCCCAGGCGGCCAGCACCGAGTCGGCCGAGCGCGGCACGCCGACGGCGACGAGGTCCTCGGCGCCGATCCCCTCGGCGATCAGCAAGCGCGCCAAGCGGTTCGAGCGCTCATCCAGCTCGGCGTAGGACAGAGCTGTCCCCTGGAACACGACGGCGTCGCCGGTCGGGTTCAGCGCGACGGCCTCGGCCAACAGGCTGCGCAGGGTGCGCGCGGGCACCGGCGGCTCGCCGACGCGCGACACCAGATCGGCCCGCTCGGCGGCATCGAGGACATCGATGGCGCCGACGGTGACCGTGGCGTCGGCGGCGACGGCTTCGAGCACGCGCTCCCAGCGGGTCGCGATGGTGTCGACGGTGGCCTCGTCGAACAGTTCGGTGGCGTAGTTCAGGGCCAGCGCCATGCCGCCGCTGCCCGGCTCACCGAGTTCGGACAGGGTGAACTGCAGGTCGAAGCGGGCGACGCTCTCGTCGAGATCGAGCGCCGAGACGGCCAGGCCGGGCAGTTCCAGGGTGGTGCGGTCCAGGTTCTGGAAGGCCAGCATCACCTGGAACAGCGGGTTGCGCGACTGCGAGCGCTCCGGCGCCAGCAGTTCCACCAGGCGCTCGAACGGCACGTCGGCGTTGCCGTAGGCGTCGAGGTCGGCCTTGCGGGCCTGCTCGAGCAGGTCGGTGAACGACTCGGCCGGGCGCACGCCGGTGCGCAACACCAGGGTGTTGACGAACATGCCGACCAGGTCGTCGAGGGCCTGTTCACCACGGCCCGCGATGGGCGTGCCGATGGCGATGTCGTCGGAGCCCGACAGGCGCGAGAGCAGCACCGCCAGCGCGGTGTGCATGACCATGAACAGCGACGCGCCTTGGCGGCGGGCCACCTCGTCGAGCTTGGCGATGAGCTCGGGCGCCAGCTCGCGGTGCACGGTGGCGCCGCGATGCGAGGCGATGGCCGGGCGGGCACGGTCGAACGGCAGGGTCAGCTCGTCGGGGACACCGGCGAGCTGGCGCTGCCAGTACCCGACCTGGCGCGACATCAGCGAGTCGGCGTCGTCCTCGGTGCCGAGCACCGCGCGCTGCCAGATCGCGAAATCGGCGTACTGCACCGGCAGCGGCGCCCAGCCGGGCGCGGTGCCCTGGGCACGAGCGGTGTAGGCCAGCATCACGTCGCGGGTCAGCGGCGCGATGGAGAAACCGTCAGCCGCGATGTGGTGCACGACCACGACCAGCACATGCTCGGCGTCGGCGCGCCCGGAGGGAGCACCGCCAGCGGACTCGGGGGTGACCTTGAACAGGCGCGCACGCAGCGGAACCTGTTCGGCCACATCGAAACCGGTGGACACGAACTCGGTCACGGTGCCGAACAGCTGCTCCTGGGCGACCGTGACCGGGCGCAGATCCAGCGAGATGCGTTCGGCCGCGACGATCTGCTGCACCGGGGTGCCGCCGTGCTCGGGGTAGCGGGTGCGCAGCGATTCGTGCCTGCGCACCAGGTCGGCCAGCGCCAGCGCCAGCGCTTCGGTGTCGAGCGCGCCGGTGAGGCGGATCGCGACGGGCAGGTTGTAGGCCGCCGAGGTGGTGTCGTACTTGTTGAGGAACCACATGCGCTGCTGCGCGAACGACAGCGGCACCAGTTCACCTTCGGTGCGCTCACGGGCGACCAGCGCTGCGCGGGCGGTGCCGCCGGTGTGCGATTCCACCCGCGCCGCAAGGGCTTCCACGGTGGAGGCCTCGAACAGCGCGCGCACCGGCACGGTGGCGCCGAGCGCCGCGCCGATGCGGGCGACCACGCGGGTGGCGATGAGCGAGTTGCCGCCGAGGTCGAAGAAGTCGTCGTCGACGCCGACCCGGTCCAGGCCGAGCACGTCGGCGAAGACCGCCGCGACGGTCTCCTGTACCGGAGTGACCGGGGCGCGGAAGGCCCTGGCCTGCACCGCCGGAGCGGGCAGAGCGCGACGGTCCAGCTTGCCGTTGACGGTCAGCGGGATCCACTCGAGGCGGACCAGCGCGGCCGGAACCATGTAGGCGGGCAGCTGTTCGGCGGCACCGCTGCGCACGACGTCGAGGTCGGGCTGGGCGTCGCCGTCGGCGACCACGTAGGCGACGATGCGCTGGTCGCCCGGCTGATCCTCGCGCACGATGACCGCGGCCTGGGCGATGCCGGGCTGGGCCAGCACGGCGGCCTCGATCTCACCGAGCTCGATGCGGAAGCCGCGGACCTTCACCTGATCGTCGGCGCGGCCGAGGTATTCGAGCTCGCCGAAGCGGTTCCAGCGCGCGAGGTCGCCGGAGCGGTACAGGCGCGAGCCCGCCTGGCTCGGGCCCGCGAGCGGGTTGGCGACGAAGCGGGTCGCGGTCAGGTCGGGGCGACCGAGGTAGCCGCGCGCCAACTGCGGTCCGGCGACGTACATCTCACCGGCGACACCCACCGGCACCGGCCGCAGCCGGTTGTCCAGCACGTACACGCCCAGGCCGGCGATGGCCCGGCCGACGACCGAACCCGCCGCGGCGGCAATGGTCTTCGCGTCCAGCGCGCGGAACGACACGTGCACCGTGGTCTCGGTGATGCCGTACATGTTGACCAGCGTCGGCGAGCTGTCGCCGTGGCGGGCAACCCAATCCGACAGGCGGCGCAGTTCCAGCGCCTCACCGCCGAAGACGACGTAGCGCAGGGCCAGCGGCGCCAGGCCGGGTCCGGCGATCCGGTCGGCCTCGGCGAGCTGGTAGAACGCCGACGGCGTCTGGTTGAGCACCGTCACCTGCTCGACACGCAGCAGTTCCAGGAACTGCTCGGGCGAACGCGAGGTGTAGTAGTCGACGACGATCAGCGAGCCGCCGAACAGCAGCGGACCCCACAGCTCCCACACCGAGAAGTCGAAGGCGTAGGAGTGGAACAGCGTCCACACATCGCGCGGGCCGAAGCCGAAGTCGCGGTCGGTGTTGGCGAACAGCCGCACCACGTTCCGGTGCGCGACCGCGACGCCCTTGGGGCGACCGGTCGAGCCGGAGGTGTAGATGACGTAGGCGACGTTGTCCGGCGACAGCGGCGCGATCCGGTCGGCGTCGGTGATCGGCAGATCGTCGGCGTCCTCGATATTGCCGGTCTCCACGGCGAACCCGTCGAGCACCACCGAGGGCAGGTGCGCGGGCACCGTCACCTGCACGGTGGAGTCGAGGACCACGCTGGTGGGACGGGAGTCCTCGAGCACGTAGGCGATGCGCTCGGCCGGGTAGGTCGGGTCGACCGGCACGTAGCCCGCGCCGGTCTTGACCACGGCGAGCAGCGCGACGACGAGATCGAGCGAGCGCGGCAGGATCACCGCGACCAGCGACTCGGGGCCGGCGCCGTCGTCGATCAGCCTGCGCGCCAGCACATTCGCGCGCCGATCGAGCTCGGCGTAGGTCAGCGACTCGACGCCGAACTTGGCGGCGATGCGATCGGGGTAGGCCGCGGCCGCCGCGTCGAACAGGTCGACCAGCGTCGTGTGCTTGTTGCCGAACAGCCCGCGACGGTGACCCGCCGGGGTGCTGGCGTCGTGGATCACCGGCAGGGCGATGGCGTCGGCGCCGGAGGACACCCAGCGCTGCGCGACATCGCGCTGTTCGGCCTCGCCGAGCAGGTCGATGTCGCCGACGATCACGTCGGGGTTGTCCGCGACGGTGCGCAGGATGCGCACCAGGCGATCGCCGAAGGCGGCGACGGTCTCGGCGTCGAACAGATCGGTGGCGTAGTTCCAGGACATCGCCAGCGAGCCGTCGGCGGCCTCGCCCACGGTCAGCTGCACGTCGAACTTCGCGGTGCCCGGGTCGAAGTCGACGACGTCGAGGTCGAGGCCCGGCAGGGCGACGGTGCCGGTATCGGCGGCGGTGGCCGCCTCGAAGGTCAGCGCCACCTGGAACAGCGGGTGGTGGGCCTGCGAGCGGGTGGGGCTGAGGACGTCGACGAGGCGCTCGAACGGCACGTCGGCATTGGCGAAGGCCGACAGGTCGACCTTGCGGACCTGGTCGAGCAGGTCGCCGAAGCGGCCGCCGAGGTCGACCTCGCTGCGCAGCACCAGGGTGTTGACGAACATGCCGACGAGGTCGTCGAGGGTGCGCTCGCCGCGGCCCGCGATCGGGGTGCCGATGGCGATGTCGGTGCTGTTGGACAGGCGCGCGGCCCAGGTGGCCAGTGCCGCGTGCATCACCATGAACAGGGTGACGCCGTGCGCGCGGGCGATCTCGGTCAGCGCGCGGTGCAGGTCGGCGTCGACCGAGAAGCGGTACAGGTCACCGGCGTTGGTGGCGATCTCGGGGCGCGGGCGGTCGGCGGGCAGCTCGATCTGGTCGGGCAGGTCGCGCAGTTGCTCGGTCCAGTAGGCGATCTGGCTCGCGGCGACCGACTCGGGATCGGACTCCTCGCCGAGCACCTCCCGCTGCCACAGCGTGTAGTCGGCGTACTGCACCTCGAGCGGAGCCCACGCGGGGACCTCGCCGCGGACACGCTCGGTGTAGGCCACGACGACGTCGCGCAGCAGCGGTCGCAGCGAGAACCCGTCACCGCTGATGTGGTGCATGACCAGCACGGCGACGTGGTTCCGGTCGTCGACGCGCAGCAGGCTCGCGCGGAACGGCACCTCGCGGGTGACGTCGAAGTGCACGCTCGCCAGCTCCACCACGCGGGCGACGACCTCGTTGGCGGTGACCGGCTGGGCGGGCAGCGCGAAACGTACCTCGTCGGCGGGCAGGACCTGCTGGTAACCGGCGCCCTCCACCTCCGGGTAGAAGGTGCGCAGCGACTCGTGCCGCGCGGTCACATCGGCGATGGCCGCTTCCAGCGCGGCGACATCGAGGTCGCCGGTGAGCCGGATCGCGACCGGGATGTTGTTGACGGCGGTGCGGTTGTCGAAGCGGTTGAGGAACCACATCCGCTGCTGGGCCTGCGACAGCGGCACCAGCTCGGGCCGCGGCTGCGGCACCAGCGGGATACGCCCGCCGCGACCGGTGGCGGTCTCCACCCGCGCGGCCAGCGAGGCCACGGTCGAGGCCTCGAACAGCGCGCGCAGCGGCACCTGGGTGTCGAGCGCCTCGGACAGGCGAGCGGCGACCCGGGTGGCCACCAGGGAGTTGCCGCCGAGCTCGAAGAAGTCGTCGTCGAGGCCGACCTGACCCGCGCCGAGGACCTCGGCGAAGGTGGCGGCGACGATCTGCTGCACCGGGGTGACCGGCGCCTGGAAGGTGCGCGCGGCGAACACCGGCGCGGGCAGCGCCTTGCGGTCGAGCTTGCCGGAAGCGTTGAGCGGGAAGGCGTTCAGCACCACGTACGCGGCGGGCACCATGTAGACGGGCAGTTCGGCGCCGAGGGCGTCCTTGACCGCGTCGGTGTCGACGGTCGAGCCCTGCTGCGGGATGACGTAGGCGACCAGCTGATCGCCGGTGCGCTCGTCGGCACGAACCACGACCACCGCCTGGGCGATCTGCGGCAGCGCGGTGAGCGCGGACTCGATCTCGCCGAGCTCGATGCGCAGACCACGCAGCTTCACCTGGAAATCGGTGCGGCCCAGGTATTCCAGCTCGCCGTCCGGCGTCCAGGTGACGAGGTCACCGGTGCGGTACATGCGCTCGCCGGGAGCGAACGGGTCGGCGACGAAGCGGTCCATGGTGAGGTCGGGCCGACCCACATAGCCGTGCGCCAGCTGCACGCCCGCGAGATAGAGCTCACCCGCGACACCCACCGGAACGGGCCGCAGACGCGAATCCAGCACGTACAGACGGGTGTTGAACACCGGCGCGCCGATCGGCACGGTGTCGGCGTCGGCGTCGGTGACCTCGTGATAGGTCACGTCGACCGCGGCCTCGGTGGGGCCGTACAGGTTGTGCAGCGCGGCACCGGTCAGCTCGCGCAGACGCTGCGCGGTCGGCGCGGGCAGCGCCTCACCGGAGGCGAACACATTACGCAGCGAGACACATTCCGCGGCAAGGGGTTCGGTGACGAACACGGCCATCATCGACGGCACGAAATGCACCGTGGTGACCTGCTCGGCGGCGATCAGGCGGGCCAGGTAGGCCGGGTCGCGATGCCCGTCCGGCTTGGCGACGACCAGGCGCGCGCCGACCTGCAAGGGCCAGAAGAACTCCCAGACCGACACGTCGAAGGTGGCGGGGGTCTTCTGCAGCACCACGTCGTCGGCGGCCAGGCCGTAGGCGGCGTGCATCCACACCAGCCGGTTGACGATCGCGGCATGGCTGACCGCGACGCCCTTGGGGCGACCGGTCGAGCCGGAGGTGAAGATGACGTAGGCGGTGTTGTCCGAGCGCAGCGGACGATGCCGGTCGGCATCGGTGACCGGCTCGGCCGACTGGCCGGACAGGTCGAGCTGATCGATGCGCACCTCGCGCCCGGCCACGCCGGGCAGGCTCTCGCCGGAGGTCAGCACACACACCGGCTGCGCGGTGTCGAGGATGTGCTCGATGCGTTCGGCCGGGTGGTCGGGGTCCAGCGGCACATAGGCGCCACCGGCCGCGGACACGGCGTACATGCCGACCAGCAGGTCGATCGAGCGTCGCATGCCCAGGGCCACATACGATTCCGGGCCGACGCCGGCGTCCTTGAGCCAGCGCGCGAGCCGGCGCACGCGGATCGCGAACTCGGCGTAGGACAGACTCGTCCCCTCGAACGTGAGCGCGGTCGCGTCGGGCGTGCGCGCGACCTGCGCCTCGAACAGGGCGTTGAGGGTCGCCGGGTCGTCGTCGCTGGGGGTGCTCAGCGCGGCGTCGACGGCGAACTCGGTGTCGTTCCAGCGATCGAGCACCAGGGTGCGCTCGGCGTCGTCGAGCAGTTCGATGTCACCGACCGCGACCGACGGATCGGCCACGATGCCGGTGAGCACGCGCAGCAGACGCGCGCCGAAGGTGGTGGCGAAGCCCGCGTCGAACAGATCGGTGGCGTAGACGAGTTCGGCGTCCATGTGGCTGTCGTCGTCGGCGGGCACCTCGCTGAGCGCCAGCTGCAGATCGAACTTGGCCACGTGCTGGTCGATGCCCAGCTCGGAGACGGTGAGGCCGGGCAGTTCCAGGGTGGTGCGGCCCAGGTTCTGGAACGAGAGCATCACCTGGAACAGCGGGTGGCGCGCCTGCGAGCGGGCCGGGTTGAGCACCTCGACCAGGCGCTCGAACGGCACGTCGGCGTGCGCGAAGGCGGCCAGGTCGTGCTCGCGGACCCGCGCCAGCAGCTCGGTGAACGAGGCCGCCGGATCGACCTGGGCGCGCAGCACCAGGGTGTTGACGAACATGCCGACCAGGTCGTCGAGAGCCTGCTCGCCACGACCGGCGACGGGGATGCCGACGGCGATGTCCTCGGTGCCCGACAGGCGCGACAGCAGCACCGCGAAGGCGCTGTGCACCACCATGAACAGCGTGGTGCCGTGCTCGTGGGCGACCCGGTTCAGCGCGTCGACGAGCTCGCCCGGCACCTCGAAGCGGTGGGTCCCCGCCTGGTAGGTGGCCTGCGCGGGCCGCGACTTGTGGCCGAGGCGCAGCTCGTCGGGCAGATCGGCGAGCGCGCCGCGCCAGTAGTCGAGCTGCTCGGAGATCAGCGAGGTGGGATCGGTCTCCTCGCCGAGGGTTTCGCGCTGCCACAGCGCGTAGTCGACGTACTGCACCGCCAGCGGCGGCCAGCCCGGCTCCGCGTTGGCGGTGCGCGCCACGTAGGCGGTCATCAGGTCGCGCACCAGCGGGCGCAGCGAGAAGCCGTCGGAGGCGATGTGATGGACCACCATCACCAGCACGTGCTCGCGCTCGCCCAGCTCGTAGACCCGCAGGCGGACCGGGGCCTGCGCGGTGACATCGAAACCGCGGCGGGCGAACTCGTAGAGCGAGATCGCCATGTCGGTCTCGTCGGCCTCGACCAGTTCCAGCTCGGGGATGGAAACGGCGGCGGCCAGCACCTTCTGGTAGGCGGTGCCGTCGTGCGAGGGGTAGACGGTGCGCAGCGACTCGTGCCGCGCGATGACGTCGGCGACCGCGCCACGCAGCGCGGGCAGGTCCAGCAGGCCCTGCAGACGGACCGCGACCGGGATGTTGTAGGTGCCCGCGCCGCCGGAGTCGCCCAGGTCGAAGCGGTTGAGGAACCACATGCGCTGCTGTGCGAGCGACAGCGGCGGGTGCTCGGGCCGCGCACGCGCGGTGAGCTCGGCGCGCACGCCGGTGCCCGCGTGCGATTCCACCCGGGCCGCGAGCGCGCCGACGGTCGGCGCCTCGAACAGGGTGCGCACGCCCACCTCGGCGTCGAGAGCCTTGCTCAGGCGGGCCGCGACCTGGGTCGCGACCAGCGAGTTGCCGCCGAGAGCGAAGAAGTCGTCGTCGACGCCGACGCGCTCGGCGCCGAGCAGGTCGGCGAAGATCTCCGCGACGATCTCCTCGATCGGGGTCGAGGGCGCGCGGAACACCTTGGCCTCGAACACCGGCGCGGGCAGCGCCTTGCGGTCGAGCTTGCCGGAGGCGTTGAGCGGGAACTCCGCGAGCACGACGAGCGCGGCGGGGACCATGTACGCAGGCAGCTCGGCGGTGATGCCCGCCTTCACCGCCGCCACGTCGATGCTCGAATCCGCTTCGGGCACCACATAACCCACGAGCTGATCGCCCGCGTGCGCGTCGGCGCGCACGACGACGACCGACTGCGCGACGCCCGGCTGGGCGAGCAAGGTCGCCTCGATCTCGCCGAGCTCGATGCGCAGACCGCGCAGCTTCACCTGGAAGTCGGTGCGGCCCAGGTAGTTCAGTTCCCCGTCGCGGGTCCAGGTGACGAGGTCGCCGGTGCGGTACATCCGCGAACCGGCCGCGCCGTACGGGTTGGCGACGAAGCGGTCGGCGGTGAGGTCGGCCCGGTTGAGGTAGCCGACGGCGAGCTGATCGCCCGCCAGATACAGCTCACCCGCGACACCGGGGGCCACCGGATGCAGACGCGAATCCAGCACGAACACCTTGGTGTTCCACACCGGACGACCGATCGGCACCGACTCCACGTCGGTGTCGACCACCTCGTGATAGGTGACGTCGACCGCGGCCTCGGTGGGGCCGTACAGGTTGTGCAGGCGGGCCCCGGTCAGCTCGCGCAGGCGCTGCGCGGTGGGCGCGGGCAGCGCCTCACCGGAGGCGAACACCTGACGCAGCCGCACCGCGTCGCCGTTGCCGTTGCTGCCCAGGGTGGAGACGAACACCGACAGCATCGACGGCACGAAATGCGCGGTGGTGATGCCGTGTTCGGCGATGATCTGGGCCAGGTACACCGGATCGCGGTGGCCGTCGGGCTTGGCGACGACCAGGCGAGCGCCGGTCTGCAAGGGCCAGAAGAACTCCCACACCGACACGTCGAAGGTGGCGGGGGTCTTCTGCAACACCGCGTCGGCGCCGTCGATCGGGTACTCGTGCTGCATCCACAGCAGGCGGTTGACGATCGCGGCATGGTCGACCGCGACGCCCTTGGGGCGGCCGGTGGAACCCGACGTGAAGATCACGTAGGCGGTGTTGGTGGCGCGCAGCGGCTGCGTGCGCTCGGCGTCGGTGATCGGCGCCGAGCCGAAATCGGCGGGCGAGGCGATGTTCTCGACCGCCCGCACGGTGACGCCGTCGGCCTCGAACGCGTCGCGGCGGCTGGTGAGCACCAGTTCCGGCCGCGCGGTCTCGAGGATGTGGCCGATGCGGTCGGCGGGCTGGTCCGGGTCGAGCGGCACGTAGGCCGCGCCTGCCTGCAGCACCGCGTACATGGCGACGACCAGTTCGGTGGAACGCCGAATGGCCAGAGCCACATGCGCACCGGGGCCGATGCCGTCCGCGATCAGCCTGCGGGCGATGCGGTTGGCGCGCTCCTGCAGCTCGCGGTAGGTCAGCCGCTCGTTCTCGAAGACCAGCGCGACCTCGTCGGGGGTCCGCTCGACCTGCGCGTCGAACAGCGAGACCAGCGTGCCGGCGGGCACCGGGCGCGCGGTGTCGTTCCAGTCGACGAGGACCTGCGCGTGCTCCTCGGGCGCCAGCAGATCGATGTCGCCGACGGCGACCTCGGGATCGGCCACGATCGCGGCGAAGATGTTGTCGAGCCTGCGCGCGAACGCGGCGACCGTCGACTCCTCGAAAAGATCGAGGGCGTAGGAGAACTCGGCCGACATGCCGCCGGCCTCACCGTCGGTGTCCTGCACCTCGGTCAGGGTCAGCTGCAGGTCGAACTTGGCCAGCTGGGAGTCGTAGTCGATGCCGCTGACCGACAGGCCGGGCAGTTGCAGCGAGGCCTGCTTGTTGTTCTGGAACGACAGCATCACCTGGAACAGCGGATGGCGCGCCTGCGACCGCGGCGGGTTGAGCACCTCGACGAGCCGCTCGAACGGCACGTCGGCGTGCGCGAACGCCTGCAGGTCGGTCTCGCGGGCCTGGTCGAGCAGGGCCGCGAACGGGGTCGCGCCCTCGACCTGGCTGCGCAACACCAGGGTGTTGACGAACATGCCGACCAGGTCGTCGAGGGCCTGGTCGCCACGGCCGGCCACCGGGGTGCCGATGGCGATGTCGCTGGTGCCGCTGGCGCGGGCCAGCAGCACGGCGAGCGCGCTGTGCATGACCATGAACAGCGAGGCGTTGTAGCGGCGGCCCAGATCGACCAGGGCGCGCTGGGTCTCGCCGGAGATGACGAAGCTGTAGGTGCCGCCACGGTAGGTGGCCACCGGCGGACGCGGGTGGTCGGCCGGGAGCACCAGCTCGTCGGGCAGATCGGCGAGTTCGCGGGTCCAGTAGTCGATCTCGGAGGAGATCAGCGACTGCGCGTCGTCCTCGGAGCCGAGCACCTCGCGCTGCCAGAGCGCGTAATCGGCGTACTGGACCGGCAATTCGGCCCAGGTCGGCGCCTCCCAGGAGGTGCGCGCCGCGTAGGCGACGATGACATCGCGCGACAGCGGCGCCATCGACCAGCCGTCGGCGGAGATGTGGTGCACCACCATGCCGAGCACGTACTCGGTCTCGCTGATCTCGAAGAGCCGCGCGTGCAGCGGCACTTCGCTGGTCACGTCGAAGGCCATCGAGGCCAGGTCGATCAGATGATCGATGAGGTTGTCCTCGGTGACCCGGTACGGGGTCAGGTCGGGGACGATCTGCGCGGCGTCGAGCACCACCTGCACCGGGCCGTTGCCCGACTCGGGGAACACGGTGCGCAGCGACTCGTGCCGGTCGATCACGTCGATGACGGCGACCTGCAGCGCGGCCACGTCCAGGTCACCGGAGAGCCGGATCGCGACCGGGATGTTGTTGACCGCCGAGGCGGTGTCGAAGCGGTTCAGGAACCACATGCGCTGCTGGGCCAGCGACAGCGGCACCAGCTCGGGCCGCTCACGCGCGACCAGTGCCTTGCGGGCACCGTCACCGGCCTGCGACTCCACCCGCGCGGCCAGCGCCGCGACGGTGGGCGCCTCGAACAGCATGCGCACCGGGACCCGGGTGTCCAGGGCGATGCCGATGCGGGAGGCGACCTGGGTGGCGATCAGCGAGTTGCCGCCGAGTTCGAAGAAGTCGTCCTCGACACCGACGCGCGAGAGCTCGAGCACGTCGGCGAAGACCTGCGCGACGATCTGCTCGATCGGGGTGGTCGGGGCACGGAACTCGCGCACCTCGAACACCGGCGCGGGCAGCGCGCGGCGGTCGAGCTTGCCGTTGACCGTCAGCGGGATCGCGGCGAGCACCATGATCGACGACGGCACCATGTAGGCGGGCAGGCGCTGGGCGACATGCTCGGTCAGCGCGGGCACATCGATGGAGCTGCCCGGCACCGCGACGACATAGGACACCAGCGAGGTGCTGCCACCCTTGTTCTTGTGGCCGATGCTGACCGCGAAGTCGACGGTCTCGTGCGAGGCCAGCGCGGAGTCGATCTCGCCCAGTTCGATACGGAAACCGCGGACCTTCACCTGGAAGTCGGAGCGGCCGACGTATTCGACATTGCGGTCGGCGGTCCAGCGCACCACGTCACCGGTGCGGTACATCCGCAGGCCGGGCGCGTAGGGGTTGGCGACGAAGCGGTCGGCGGTCAGCGCGGCGCGCGCGTGGTATCCACGTGCCATGCCGACGCCGCCGATGTAGAGCTCACCGGCCACGCCGACGGGCACCGGGCGCAGCCGGTCGTCGAGGATCAGGGTGTGGACACCGCGGATGGGTCCACCGATGACGACCCGCTCCCCCGGGATCAGGCCCTCGGACAGATTGGAGGCGATGGTGGTCTCGGTCGGGCCGTAGACGTTGCCCAGCATGCGGCGCGCGCCGTCGGGCAGGCGCACCGCCCACTTGGTGACCAGCTCCGGCGGGACCGCCTCGCCACCGGCGGCCAGGACCCGCAAGTGGTCGAGGCCGCGCGCGTCGAAGGTGGCCAGCGCGGCCGGGGTGACGAAGGCGTGGGTGACTTCCTCGGTGATGAGGATGTCGCGCAGTTCCTCACCGCCGTAGACACCCGGCGGGACCACCACGAGCGTGCCGCCGCGACCCAGCGCCAGCAGCAGTTCCAGCACCGACGCGTCGAACGACGGCGAGGCGAAATGCAGTGCGCGGGTGTCGGAGTCGAGCGAGTACAGGTCGATCTGCTCGGCGCAGAAGTTGGCGACGCTGGCATGGGTGACCACCACGCCCTTGGGCACACCGGTGGAACCGGAGGTGTAGATCAGGTAGGCGGGCTGGGCCGGATCGGTCGGGCGCACCAGCTCACGCGGAGCCAGCGGCGCGTCGGAGATGTCGTCGAGATCGATGTCGTCGACTTCGAGCCAGCGCACCGAGGTGGGCAGCTCCTCGGCCTCGGAGGTGACCGTGATGCCTACGGAGACACCGGCATCGGTGATCATGTGCGCGATGCGGTCGGCCGGGTAGTTCGGGTCGACGGGCACGAACGCGGCACCGGTCTTGGCGACCGACCACACCGCGAGCACCGACTCCAGCGAGCGCGGCACGGCGACGGCGACGAAGTCCTCGGCGCCCAGACCCTGCTGGATCAGCAAGCGCGCCAGCTGGTTCGAGCGGCGATCCAGCTCGCCGTAGGACACGGTGGTCCCCTCGAACACCACGGCGGTCGCCTCGGTGTCGCGGGCGGCCTGCGCCATCAGCTGCGGCAGGGTGCGCGCGACCGCGGCCGGCGCGCCGTAGCGGGTGACCAGGTCGGTGCGCTCGGCGTCGTCGAGCACGTCGATCGCGCCGACGGTGACGGCGGGGTCGGCCAGGATCGCGTCGAGCACGCGCCGCCAGCGCAGCAGCAGTTCCTCGACGGTCGACTGGTCGAACAGGTCGACGGCGTAGGTGAGCACGCCGGTCATGCCCGACAGCGAGCCGGTGCTGGTGTGCTCCTCGGTCAGCGTCCACTGCAGGTCGAACTTGGCCATATCGACCTCGACCTCGTCGGCGTCGACCGACAGGCCGGGCAGTTCCAGGGTGCCGTGCGACATCTCCTGGAACGACAGCACCACCTGGAACAGCGGGTGCCGCGCCTGCGAGCGCGACGGGTTGAGCACGTCGACGAGCCGCTCGAACGGCACGTCGGCGTTGGCGAACGCGCTCAGATCCGTTTCCCGTGTGCGGGCGAGGAATTCACTGAACGGCTGGGTGGGGTCGACGTCGGACCGCAGCACCAGGGTGTTGACGAACATGCCGATCAGGTCGTCGAGCGCCTGCTCGCCGCGGCCCGCGATCGGGGTGCCGACGGCGATGTCGGTGGTGCCCGACAGACGCGCGAGCAGCACCGCCAGCGAGGCGTGCATCACCATGAACAGGGTGACGCCGTTGGCGCGGGCCAGCGCGGCCAGCTGTTCGTGGGTCTCGGTGTCGATCTCGAAACCGACGCGGGCGCCGCGGAAGCTCTGCTGCTGCGGGCGCGGGCGGTCGCTGGGCAGGTCGAGCTGATCGGGCAGGCCGTCCAGCGCGCGCTGCCAGTAGTCGAGCTGGCGCGCGGCCATCGACGTCGGATCGCTTTCGGCGCCGAGCAGTTCGCGCTGCCACAGGGTGTAGTCGCGGTACTGCACCGGCAGCGGCGCCCAGCCGGGCGCCTCACCCGCGGAGCGGGCCAGGTAGGCGGTGGCGACGTCGCGGGCCAGCGGGCCGAAGGAGAAACCGTCGGCGGCGATGTGGTGGACGACGAAGGCGACCGCGAATTCCGGTGTGCCATTGGTCGTTCCGCCGGTCACCTGGTAGATCCGCACCCGGATCGGCAGTTCCAGGGTGACGTCGAAACCGGTGGAGGCGAACAGGATCAGCTCGTCGTGCAGCAGCGACTGATCGATCGGGGTCACCGTGATGCCCAGATCGAACTCGTCGGCGGGCAGCACCTGCTGGAAGCCGCCGTCGGCGTCGGGGAAGATGGTGCGCAGCGATTCCTGGCGCACCACCACGTCGTTGAGCGCGGCGATCAGCGCGTCGACATCGACGCGACCCTTCATCCGCACCACGAAGGGCAGGTTGTAGGTCGCCGCGGCGGGGTCGAACTGGTTGATGAACCACATCCGCTGCTGAGCCAGCGACAGCGGCACCTGCTCGGGATGCGGCAGCGCCACCAGCGGCGGGCGAGCGGCGGAAACATCGGCGGGAGTGACGGATTCGGCCCGCGCGGCCAACCCGGCCACGGTCGGGGTCTCGAACAGCGCGCGCACCCCCAGCTGGATGCCGAAGGCCGCGCCGATGCGGGCCACGACCTGGGTCGCGACCAGCGAGTTACCGCCGAGCTCGAAGAAGTTGTCGTCGGCGCCGACTCGCTCCTGGGACAGCACATCGGCGAAGATGCCGGCCACGATCTGCTCGGACGGCGTGCGCGGAGCACGGAAATCGCCCGCGGCGGCGGTGAACACGGGCTCGGGCAGGGCCTTGCGGTCCAGCTTGCCGGAGGTGTTGAGCGGGAACGCGTCGAGCACCATGATCGACGCGGGCACCATGTAGCTGGGCAGCTTCTCGGCGACGAAACGGGTCAGCGTCGCCGGATCGGCGGACTGGCCCGGCGCGGGCACCACATAGGCCACCAGCTGCTGGCCGGTGGCGGTGTCGACCACCAGCACCGCGGCCTGGCTGACGCTGGGATGCGCGAGCAGATCGGTCTCGATCTCGCCGAGCTCGATGCGCTGACCACGGAACTTCACCTGGAAGTCGGTGCGGCCGATGTACTCCAGGACGCCGTCGGCGTTCCAGCGCACCAGGTCACCGGTGCGGTACATGCGCTCACCCGGCGCGCCGACCGGGTTGGCGACGAAGCGATCCGAGGTCAGATCCGGGCGGCCGCGGTAGCAGCGGGCCAGCTGACGGCCCGCCAGATACAGCTCACCCGGTGCGCCGATCGCGGCCGGGCGCAGCCGCGAATCCAGCACGTACACTTCGACATTCCACTCGGGGATACCGATCGGCACCGTCACGGTGTCGGCCTCGGTGGCCTCCCAGTAGGTGACCGAGACCGCGGCCTCGGTCGGGCCGTACAGGTTGTGCAGGCCCGCGGTGGAGATCGCGCGCAGACCGGCGGCCGTCTCCGGCGGCAGCGCCTCGCCGATCACGAAAACCGCACGCAGCGTTTCACATTGGGCCTGCGTGGCGTGGGAGACGAAGACCGTCAGCATCGACGGCACGAAGTCGGTCACGGTGACGCCGTGGCGTTCGATCATGTCCGCGACATACAGCGGATCACGGTGGCCGTCGGGCGAGGCGATGACCAGCTTGGCGCCGACCATCAGCGGCAGGAAGTAGCCCCACAGCGACACGTCGAAGGTGGTCGCGGTCTTCTGCAGGTAGACATCGTCGGCGGTCAACCGGTACTCGTCGAGCATCCACAGCTCTTGGTTGACGATCGCGTGATGGGTGACCGCGACGCCCTTGNTCGGCGGTCAACCGGTACTCGTCGAGCATCCACAGCTCTTGGTTGACGATCGCGTGATGGGTGACCGCGACGCCCTTGGGTCGACCGGTCGAACCCGAGGTGTAGATGACGTAGGCCGTGTTGTCCGGGCGCAGCGGCGCCAGCCGGTCGTCGTCGGTGATCGGGGTATCGGCGAACGCGGAGGTATCGAGGGTGTCGATCTCCACCCGGGCCACCGTGCCCGGTAGGTCCAGGTCGTCACCGGTGGTGGTCAGCACGCAGACCGGTGCCGCGGACTCGAGGATGTAGGCGGTGCGGTCGGCCGGGTGATCCGGGTCGATCGGCACGTACGCGCCACCGGCGCGCAGCACCGCGTGCATACCGATCACCAGGTCCAGCGAGCGGCGCATGCCCAGCGCCACCAGCGACTCCGGGCCGACGCCGTCGGCGATCAGGAACCGGGCCAGGCGGTTGACCCGCGCGCCGAACTCGGCGTAGGTCAGGGTCGCGCCCTCGAAGTCCAGGGCGATGTTGTCCGGGGTGCGCGGGATCTGCGCGTCCAGCAGCGCGGGCAGCGTGGTCGCGGGGACCTCGTGCGCCGAGTCGTTCCACTCGGTCAGCGAGCGTTCCAGCTCGGCGGCGCCGGTGACCGGCAGCGACCACACCGGCAGCGCGGCGTCGGCGGCCAGGAAACGATCGAAGAACTCCAGGAAGCGGGCGTGGTGGGTGGCCGCGTCGGCCGCCGAGTACAGGTTCGGGTTGGTCTCGAAGTCGATGTGGGAGCGGGTGCCGCCGTGCGACTGATAGAAGTTGACGCCCAGGTCCTCGATCGAACCGGTGGAGAGCACGTTGAGGGTGCCGTCCATGTCGCCGAAGCGCAGCTCGTTGTCGAACAGCATGATGTTGACCCACGGGCCGAAGAACTCCGTGGCGACCATGCCGTCGCCCGCCGAATCACGGCGGATGTCCTCGTGCCGGTAGCGCTGATGCCGCAGCGCGCCCGAGACCTCGGTGGTGACCGAGCGCAGCAGCTCGGCGACGGTGGTGTCGTGGCCCACGCGCAGGCGCAGCGGCACGATGTTGGAGGTCACACCGCCGGAACGCCGCATGATCGCGGTGGTACGGCCGGTCACCGGAAGACTCAGGATGACGTCGGAGGTACCGGTGATCTGCGCCAGATACGCCGCGAAACCGGCGATCAGCAGGGGCGCCGAGGTGGTGTCGTGGCGGGCGATGGCCTCGCTGAACAGCTCGTCCTGGGCGGGGCTCAGGGCGGCGCTGGTGACATCGTTGACCGGCGACGGCGGCGCCGACCGGCCGGTGAGGCTGCTGCCCTCTTCCAGCCCGGCGACGCGCTGGGCCCAGTGCGCCTTGTCGGACTCGAAGCGCGAGCTGTCGCGGTAGGCGATCTCCGACTCGTAGAGCGCGCGCAGGTCGGTGGCCTTGTTCTCCGGCGCCTCGGTGCCGGTGACGGCCGCGGTGTAGAGCTGTGCCGTGCGGGTGACGAAGTTGTTGGCGCCGAAACCGTCGAGCACGATGTGGTGGACGCGGGCATACCAGTACCAGCGCTCGTCCTCGAGCTGCAGCGCCGCGGCCTGCACGAGACGGTCGTCGACGATGTCGAGCGGGCGGCTGTACTCGGCGCGCATCCACGCCGCGGCGGCCGCCTCGGGATCGGCTTCGCCACGCAGGTCGACGTAGATCAGCGTGTCGTCGAGGGTGAGGTCGACGGTCTGCATCGGTTCGCCGTCGATCTCGACGATGCGCAGGAAGCCCGACTGCTGCTCCGCGGCGGCCTGGGAGCTGACCCGCTCGAGCACCGGGACATCGAGCCGGCCACGCAGGTCGACGAACTGGGCGATATTGATCGGCACCTGTGGGTCGACATGCTGCGCGTACCAGATACCCAGCTGTGCGGGCGAGAGCGGGAAGTACTCCGCAGAGTCTCCACGTCCGTCACCAGTTTCGCCGTTTCCGCCGAAATCCAGCCGGTCCAACCCAAACCTCGCTTCCGGAACACCTGGGCAGGCGCTCCCCGACGACACCGGAACGCAGGCGCCTCAGCTGTAGAACTAGCGTGGCGCCTGCGTCTCGGGTTCAGTTCTCGAAATCAATCAGGCAAAAAATGTCCATTGGCACTATCTGTCAGGCCGTCCGGTCTTGTTACATGGCCGAGACCATGCCCACGTCCGTCGGACCGGCAGCGCCGGTGTGCTCGTCGCAAACCATCGCACCAATCTACCGGTGCGCTCGCCCGGCAACCAACCACGTCCATAGCCGCGCGGCATAGGCCCAGGTAGGCCGTCGCCACCCCGTTAGCTGACGCTTGTCTGCGTCCTCACATCGTCGCGAGAGGACCGCCCCGCCGCGAGGAATGAGGCGTGGCTCACACCGACCGGTCTGTCCCAGCGGGCTCGCGCACGCGGGCCGGGTCGTAGAGGTGGGACCCGGCGCAGTCGATCGAGGGGGTCAGGGCGCGGCCGACCAGGATCACGGCGGCTCGGCGCAGGTCGGCGGCTTCGACCTGGTCGGCGATATCGGTGAGGGTGCCGCGCAGGATCAGCTGTTCGGGCTGGCTGGCCCGGTAGACGACGGCGACCGGGCAGTCGGGGCCGTACTCGTCGATCAGTTCCGCCGCGAGGACCCGGAGGCGGGTGATGGCGAGGTGCAGGATCAGAGTGGCGCCGGTGGCGGCGAAGGCGGCCAGGGCCT
Source organism: Nocardia sp. No.11 (assembly GCF_038752175.1). NCBI lineage: Bacteria > Bacillati > Actinomycetota > Actinomycetes > Mycobacteriales > Nocardiaceae > Nocardia > Nocardia sp. No.11. Next base: position 66,043 of record NZ_JBCGFB010000022.1, read on the forward strand.
CGCCCGCGGGCATCGCGGTCGAGCGAGCCCGGGTACGGGTGAGCACGACCGACTGGACGACCTCGGGGACGGTCAATTCGGCGCCCAGGGCAGCCGCTGCGGCCGCGTAGGCGGGGACGCCGGGGGTGATGTCCCACGGGACGCCGTTGGCGTCCAGGCGGCGAGTCTGCTCGGTCAGCGCCGAGTAGATCGAAGGGTCGCCCGAACAGAGCCGGGCGACGTCGTTGCCCGCCCGGTGCGCGCGGACGAGGCGGTCGGTGATCTGGTCCAGGTCGAGATGCTGGGTGTCGATCAGTTCGGTGCCGGGCGCGCAGTGGGCCAGCACCTCGGGGTCGAGGTAGGTGCCCGCGTACAGGCAGACCGGGCTCTCGCGCAGCAGCGTCACCGCGCGCACCGTCAGCAGGTCGGCCGCGCCGGGGCCGGCCCCGATGAAATGCACCGTCATGCCAGCAGCCTAGATCGCGCGTGCCGCATGTTCCCGACCGCTACCGGCGCTGGTCCGGCCCGCGTGCGAGTCGCTGGCCGGGCCGGACCCAGCCGCCGCGGGATCGGTCTCAGCTCGCCCCTGCTCGCACGAAGGTCGACGCGAGATGCAGGTTGTTCACCGGGTTCGCGTCGGTGCTGGTGCTGGACGCGTGCAGGAACGCGGTGATCAGCGCCAGGCGCGGCGGCGCTTCGAGGACGACGGTGTAGGTCCTGGTCTCGCCCGCCGCCAGCGTGGGGAGCCGGAAGCGCACGTGCGTCGGCCGCACCTCGCCGCCGCCGGGATCGACCACCCGGCTCCAGCCCTGGGTCGACAGCCTGGCCTCGACCTCCGTCGCCTGCCGACCGCCGACATTGGTGACGGTGACCGTCGCCGTCACCCGATCGCCCGGGTCGGCGGTGCGTGGCAGGTCGAGGTGCACGCCCACGTCAGCGGGGTGGTCGCCGGGCGACTGACCGACCTTCAGCACCCACAGCGTCATGGTGCCGCGACTCGGCGCGACGCCGGTGTCCGCGTCGCCGGAGTAGTCGGCGGTGACCAGGTGCGTGCCGAAGCCGAGGTGGGACACGTCGACATCGCGGGCGATCGCGAGACCGTCGTCGACGGGAACCGGCGCGCCGAGCGGTTTTCCGTCGGCGGCGAACCGGACGGTGCCGGTGTCGATCTCGCCCGCGGGAGCACGGGTGATCGTCGTGGTGAGGTCCAGTTGTTCGAAATAGGTGACCGGATTGTGGTTGGCGGTGACCGTGGTCGTCGAGGTCGCGGTGTAGACGGTGAGCTCGGCCTCGACCCGCGACTGCTCGTAGACCTCGTCGCCGAGATAGTGCGCCTCGATCGTCCCCAAGCCTGCGCGCAGCGGCGGCGAACTCGCCGTGCCGTCGGCGGCGATGGTCACCGGATCACCGAGCAGGGACCCGTTCTGACCGAACTGGATCGCACCGGTGGGTTTCGGCGCGTCCGGCTGCGGCGTCGGCACGGTGACCGTGGCGCCGACGACCGCGCCGGCGAGGACGGGCGACGGCGGCAGCGTCAGACGCACCTCGGTGGGCAGTTTCACCGATTGCACCAGCAGGCCGACACTGCCGAAGACGGGGGCGAAGACGCGGGTCGGGTCGTCGGCGAGATACGTCGCCAGCACGTGGTGGGTGCCCGGCCGCAACCCGCTGATCGCGGGCAGGGTCGCCACCCCGTCGACCAGCTCGATCGGACCCGGCGTCGCGACACCGTCGATCTCGAAGCGCACATGCCCGGCCGGCGTGCCGAATGCCGGTGTGGTGCCCGGCTGCTGGGCGACTTTCGCGCTGAAGCTCACCGGCTGACCGACCTGCGAGATCTGGTCCGGCGCGCTGGTGGTCACCTCGATCTCGGTCGGCACCCGGTCGTCGTGCAGCCGGAACACCGCGCCGCCGATCAGGTGGGCCGGGTCGTCGGAGGCCGCGGCCCGGACCAGGAATCCGCCGGTCAGCTCGCCCTGCTGCGCGGCGGGCAGCGCGGTCAGGTTCACCTGGGCGAAGCCGTCGGCGTCGGTGGTCACCCGGGTGCTGTCACCGCCGTCGGCGAAGACCGCGGCGCGCGGCTGTCCGGCGGGCATCGAGAAGGTGATCGATTTGCCCGCCTGCGGTCCGTGGATCGCGTCGACGAAACGCACCCGCAGCGGCTGGGCGAACGGCTGGCCCGAGTAGGCGCTCTGGCTGTTGCCCGAGATCAGTTCCACCCGGCTGCGTTTCGAGGGGATCGGGACGATCAGCTCTACCTTGCCGTCGTTGAGGCGATCACGGTTGCCGTAGCTGCCGTCGGGGCCGTTGTAGAAATGCGGGCGCTGCCCGGCGACGGGGACGACCATCGACTGGCCGCCACCGCCACCACCGCCGCCACCGTCGTTCCCGTCCTGCGCGCCGTGGCCCTTGCCGCCACCGTGGCTGCCGCCACCACCGCCGCCGCCACCGCCACCGGTGGAGCTACCGGTCGCGTGGCCGCCGTCGACGCCGCGCTCGCTGCCGCCCTCCC
>NZ_JBCGFB010000023.1:0-29200 GCF_038752175.1 Nocardia sp. No.11
CGCGGGCGCCGAGAGCCGTCGCCGAGGCGCCGAGCTCCTGGCCGCCGCCCGCGCCGAAAAGGAAGCGGCCGCAGGCGGTTCGGCCACGCCCCACCGTGAGCGCCCCGCCGCGGGCGGCCCAGTCGCGTTCGAGTCCACGGCCCAGGCTCCTGCGCAGCAGAATGTGGCGCCCGCACCGGCTGGGCAGCAGAGTGCGGCGCCCGCACCAGCTGGGCAGCAGAGTGCGGCACCCGCGTCGGCTGACCGGCAGAACGTGGCAGCCGCGTCGGCTGACCGGAAGAGTGCGGAATCCGCGTCGGCTGGGCGGCAGAGTGTGGCGGCCGCACCGCCGAGCTCGGACGAGGAGCAGGGTTCTGCCGCAGGTCAGCCGGGTCCGGCGATCGGTGGCGCCGCTGTGGAAGGTTCTGCCGCGCAGTCGCATTCGGGTGCGGCTTTGGTTGCTGACGGCGGGGCAGTCGTGTTGACGCAGGGCGAGGCGCCCATCCCTGGCGTAGAAGGTGAGGCGGCACAGGCTGTTTCGCGCTCGGGCGCGGCCGCTCCCGCAGGCGCGTCACCGTCGCGCGACATCGAGCAGGTCGCTGACGATACGCCGCGTCCGGCGGCTGCGCGCGAACAGGCCGCTCCACAACAGGCCGCTCCGCAACACGTGGCTCCGCACCAGGTCACGGCCCCGCAGTCGGCGGTTTCTCCCGCATCGGTCGCTGGTACGGAACCGGCTGGCCAAGCGCCCGCGGTGATGCCGGAAGTGCCGCCGCGTCAGGCGCCCGCGCAGAGCGTCGTGTCTCCGCACGAATCCACAGGACCGCAGACTGCGGCGCCGCGCCAGGAGCCCGCCTCCGCTCCGCAGCGACCCGCCGCCTCTGCTTCGCAGCAGCCGGCCGCATCGCAGCAGCCCTCCGCATCGCAGTCACCGGCCGCATCGGCGGAGGATCTTGTCGCGCTGGTCGACGGAGCCTGGGCGGAGATCAAGGGGAAGGTGCGGGAATTCGGGCCGACCTTGCAGGCCCTGTTGTCGGGGGCGGCGGTGTCGCGGGCCGAGGGCGACGTGATCGTGTTCGCGCATCAGAGCCCGCCGTTGGCGCAGCGGCTGTCGGATCCGCGCAATATCGACGCGGTGCGGTCGGCGGTGCGCGCGGTGCTCGGTCGCGAGCTGGATGTGCGCTGGGAGACGGGTGCGCCCGCGCCGCGTCCGGCGGCGAAGTCGGCGAGCGCGGCGCGCGGTACCGGTCAGGGCGAGGCGAAACCGGCGGGCCGTCCCAAATTCTCCCGGCCGAGCCAGGCCGGCGGCGGTCAGCAGGCGGGCGCGTCGGGTCAGGCCAAGTCGGCCGCCGACGACGACATCCCGCCGCCCGATTTCCCCGACCTACCCGACGACCCCGGTCCCGACGAGGGGTATGGGGCCGAGTCGAGCCGGTCCGGTGGCGATTCCGGGCGCGGTGCCAGGCCGGGTGACGCGGTGCTGGCGCCCCCGACGCCGGAAGAGGAGCAGGAGATGCTGGCCGCCGCCGCGGAGCCGGTGGCGCCCGGAGATCGGCAGGACCCGGACGAGGTCGCTCTGGCGTTGCTGCGAGACGAGCTCGGAGCGAAGAGTCTGGATGGTTGACAGCCACCGGCTGGACCACGTTAAGTTAACCGGAGTTCGCACACCACGGTAGTATGAACGGGTGGCCGGAATCGCCGGATGGAGCATGGCTCTATGCTCCGCTGGTGCTGCCGGATTTGTACGGCGTCGAGACAGTTGGTCGTGGCGTTCGTGCGGCCACCGCACCCCAAGGAAGGAAACACTCCGATATGACCACAGAGGCCTACATCTACGAGGCCATCCGCACTCCGCGCGGCCGCGGCAAGAAGAACGGCTCGCTGCACTCGGTCAAGCCGATCGATCTGACTGTTGGTCTGATCCAGGAGCTGCGTGGCCGCTTCCCCAACCTCGACGAGGACCAGATCTCGGACCTCATCCTCGGTGTCGTCACCCCCGTCGGTGACCAGGGCATGGACATCGCCCGCACCGCGGTCACCATCGCGGGTCTGCCCGACACCGTCGGTGGCTTCCAGCTCAACCGCTTCTGTGCTTCCGGCCTCGAGGCCGTGAACCTGGCTGCGCAGAAGGTTCGCTCCGGCTTCGACGACCTCGTCCTCGCCGGTGGTGTCGAGTCCATGTCGCGCGTGCCGATGGGCTCCGACGGCGGCGCCTGGGCGCTGGACCCGGCCACCAACTACGACGGCTACTTCGTGCCGCAGGGCATCTCGGCCGACCTGATCGCCACCATCGAGGGCTTCTCCCGCGATGACGTCGACGCCTACGCGGTGCGTTCGCAGGAGCTGGCCGCCAAGGCCACCACCGGCGGCTACTTCGCCAAGTCGATCGTTCCGGTCAAGGACCAGAACGGCCTCGTCGTGCTCGACAACGACGAGCACATGCGTCCCGGCACCACCGCCGCCGACCTGGGCAAGCTGAACCCCTCCTTCGCCGGCATCGGTGAGATGGGTGGCTTCGACGCCGTCGCGCTGCAGAAGTACACCTACATCGAGAAGATCAACCACGTCCACCACGGTGGCAACAGCTCGGGCATCGTCGACGGCGCCGCCCTGGTGCTGATCGGTTCCGAGGAGGCGGGCAAGAACTCGGGTCTGACCCCGCGTGCCCGCGTCGTCGCGACCGCCACCTCCGGTGCCGACTCCACCATCATGCTGACCGGCCCCACCCCGGCCGCGAAGAAGGCACTGGCCAAGGCCGGCCTGACGATCGAGGACATGGACCTCGTCGAGATCAACGAGGCGTTCGCCTCCGTGGTGCTGAAGTTCCAGAAGGACCTCAACGTCCCGGACGAGAAGCTGAACGTCAACGGCGGCGCGATCGCCATGGGCCACCCGCTGGGTGCCACCGGCGCGATGATCACCGGCACCGTGGTCGACGAGCTGGAGCGCCGCAACGCGCGCTACGGCCTCGTCACCCTGTGCATCGGTGGCGGCATGGGTGTCGCCACCATCATCGAGCGCGTCTGATCCCCAGCCGACTTCACTTCTCATAGGAGAGAACGAAAAACTATGACTGACAACATCATCGGCTGGGAGAAGGACGCCGACGGCGTGGTCGTCCTCACCATCGACGACCCCAGCCAGGGCGCCAACACCATGAACGACGCGTACATCACCTCGATGGCCGCGACCGTTGATCGCCTGGAGGCGGAGAAGGACGACATCACCGGTGTCGTCATCACCTCCGGCAAGAAGACCTTCTTCGCCGGCGGCGACCTGAAGAACATGATGCAGGTCGGCCCGGACAACGCGGCCGAGGTCGTGGCGATGCTCGAGGGCGTGAAGGCCCCGCTGCGCCGCCTGGAGCAGCTCGGCAAGCCGGTCGTGGCCGCGATCAACGGCGCCGCCCTCGGCGGTGGCCTGGAGATCGCGCTGGCGACCCACTACCGCGTCGCGGCCGACGTCAAGGGTTCGGCCATCGGCCTGCCTGAGGTCTCCCTGGGCCTGCTGCCCGGTGGCGGCGGCGTGACCCGCACCGTGCGCATGCTCGGCCTGCAGAACGCGCTGATGCAGGTGCTGCTGCAGGGTCAGCGGCACCGGGTGACCAAGGCCAAGGAAATCGGCCTGATCAACGAGGTCGTGTCCTCGGTCGAGGAGCTGCTGCCCGCCGCCAAGGCGTGGATCGCGGCCAACCCCGACGCTGCCCAGCCGTGGGACAAGAAGGGCTTCAAGATCCCCGGTGGCACCCCGTCCACCCCGGCCTTCGCGGCGAACCTGCCCGCGTTCCCGGCCAACCTGCGCAAGCAGATCAAGGGCACCAACATGCCCGCCCCGCGCGCCATCATGGCCGCGGCGGTCGAGGGCGCGCAGGTCGACATCGACAACGCGCTGACCATCGAGGGCCGTTACTTCACGAGCCTGCTGACCGGTCCGGTCGCGAAGAACATGATCCAGGCGTTCTTCTTCGACCTGAACCACATCAACGGTGGCGGCTCGCGTCCGAAGGACGTGCCCAAGCGTGAGATCAAGAAGATCGGTGTCATCGGCGCCGGCATGATGGGCGCGGGCATCGCCTACGTCTCCGCCAAGGCCGGTTACGAGGTCGTCCTCAAGGACGTGCAGCTCGAGGCCGCCCAGAAGGGCAAGGCGTACTCGGAGGCCATCGAGGCCAAGGCTCTCTCGCGTGGCAAGACCACCCAGGAGAAGTCCGACGCGCTGCTGGCTCGCATCCACCCGACCGCGGACGCCGCCGACTTCGCCGGTGTCGACTTCGTGATCGAGGCCGTGTTCGAGAACCCCGAGCTCAAGAACAAGGTCTTCCAGGAGATCGAGGACATCGTCGACGCCGACGCGCTGCTCGGCTCGAACACCTCCACCCTGCCGATCACCCTGCTGGCCGACGGTGTGAAGCGCTCCGAGGACTTCATCGGTATCCACTTCTTCTCCCCCGTGGACAAGATGCCGCTGGTGGAGATCATCAAGGGCGAGAAGACCTCCGACGAGGCGCTGGCCCGGGTGTACGACTACACCCTCGCCATCAAGAAGACCCCGATCGTCGTCAACGACAGCCGTGGCTTCTTCACCTCGCGCGTGATCGGTACCTTCATCAACGAGGCCATCTCCATGGTCGCCGAGGGTGTCGACCCGGCCACCGTCGAGCAGGCCGGTCTGCAGGCGGGCTACCCGGCCGCGCCGCTGAAGCTCAGCGACGAGCTGAACTTCACCACCATGCAGAAGATCTACAAGGAGACCGCCGAGGCCATCCTCGCGGCCGGTGGCGAGCTCAACGCCGCGTCCGCGAAGACCGCCGAGGTGCTCGACACCCTGGTCGGCAAGTACGACCGCAAGGGCAAGGCGGGCGGCGCCGGCTTCTACGACTACGTCGACGGCAAGGCCACCGGCCTGTGGGACGAGCTGCGCTCGCTCTACAACTCCAGCCGTGAGCTCCCGGAGGGTGTCACCTTCCAGGACCTCAAGGACCGGATGATGTTCGCCGAGGCCATCGAGACCCAGAAGTGCTTCGACGAAGGCGTGCTCACCAGCACCGCCGACGCGAACATCGGCTCGATCTTCGGCATCGGCTTCCCGGCCTGGTCGGGCGGCTCGCACCAGTTCATCGTGGGCTACCCCGGTGGCCAGGAGGCCTTCGTGGCCCGCGCCGACGAGCTGGCGAAGAAGTTCGGCCCGCGTTTCGAGGTCCCGGCCTCGCTGCGCAAGTAAGCAGTACCCGGCTCCGGCCGGTCCGGAAGCCCGTCACCGTTCGCGGTGGCGGGCTTTCCGCATGAGGCCGGCTCGCGCCGAATCAGCCGTAGGTCACCACGAGCGGCGCGTGGTCGGAGAGCCGCTCGTCGGGTGAGGATTCCTTGTCCGCGACGACGGCCGTGGCCAGCCGGGCGAGTTTCGGTGTCGCGAGCTGGTGATCCACCCGCCAGCCCACGTCCTTGACGAACGACTGGCCCGCCCAACTCCACCAGGTGAGCGGCCCCGGCCGCTCGCCGTGCACCTGCCGCACCACGTCGACGAGCCTGCGGGTGCCCAGCACCGTGCTGAACCAGTCGCGGTCGGCGGGCAGGAAGCCGTCCATCGTGCGCGCGGCACGCCAGTTGGTCACGTCGTGCTGGGTATGGGCGATGTTCAGGTCTCCGACGAGGAGGAACTCGCGTCCCGCCGCGCGCGCCGCGAGCCGGTTCCGATGCAGTTCCCGGGCGAAGGCCCCGAGAAACCGGTGCTTGCGCTCGTATTTGAGACCGCCATCGGGCTGTTCACGCATCGAGCCCGGACGCTGCAGCTGCGCGGGCAGGCCGCCCTTCGGGAGATAGAGGCAGGCCACCGTCACCGCGCGGTCAGCCAGATCGACCTCGAGGTAGCGACCTTGCGTGGCGAACTCGCCGAGTCCGCGGGCCTTGGGGGGATGGGTCACCCACGTCCGCACCGCGGCGGCGGGAACTCTCGTCAGCACAGCCACCCCGTTCCGACCGGCCACGGAACCGACGTCGACAGCTGCCGAGTAGCCCGGAAATGACCCCACTTCCGAGGCGGGACAACGCAGTTCCTGCAGCGCGACGACATCGGCCGACCGAGCACGCAGCCAGGTGTCGAACCCGCGACGCCGCGCCGCGCGAATCCCATTGACATTGAACGTGGCGACAGTGAACGAATCGCCGACCGAGGAACTCATGCGCAACACTGTGCCTGAACCGCCCACCGCCCGCGCTCGCGCTGCGCTCAACTCCGGTGTCGGCCAACCGTGGCCGCCACAGCATCGAATCTCCACCCGATGGATGCCATATCGCGCTAGCTTGGATATGTGCGGATATTCGGGCGCGCGTCCGATAGGTCCCACGCCGACCGATACGCCGGTGACGCCGATTCGATGTGTGAGGTGGTCACATGGATCCGCAGCAGTCGCGCATAGCGAACACGCAGCGCCAGCAGGCTCCCGGCGAGGTCGACGAGACCGTCATCGCCGAGCTCGACGCCATGGGCCTCACCGGGGCCAAGGAGATCGGGCGCGGCGGATTCGGCGTGGTCTACCGGTGTCTGCAACCCGCGCTGGACCGGGTGGTCGCGGTGAAGGTGCTGTCCTCGGAGATCGACGAGGAGAGCCGGGAGCGGTTCCTGCGCGAGGAACAGGCGATGGGCAGGCTCTCGGGCCATCCGAACATCGTCGACATCCTGCAGGTCGACGTGACCGCGACCGGGCTGCCGCTGATCGTGATGCCGTACTGCTCGCGCGGGTCGCTCGAACGTCTCATCCATGATCGTGGCCCGCTGACCTGGGCCGATACCCTGCGCGCCGGGGTGAAACTGGCCGCGGCGATCGAATCCGCGCACCGGGCGGGGATTCTGCACCGGGACGTGAAACCGGCGAACGTGCTGATCAGCGGGTACGGCGAACCGCAGCTCACCGACTTCGGCATCGCCCGCATCCCCGGCGGCTTCCAGACCTCGAGCAGCTTGATCACCGGCTCGCCCGCGTTCACCGCGCCCGAGGTGCTCAGGGGGCAGGAACCGACCGTGCAGTCCGATATCTACGGGCTCGGTGCGACCCTGTTCGCCCTGCTGACCGGCCACGCCGCCTTCGAACGGCAGGCCGGCGAGAAGGTCGTCGCGCAGTTCCTGCGGATCACCACCCAGCCGGTGCCCGACCTGCGTGCTCAGGACATCCCCGACGACGTGGCCGCGGTGATCGAGTCGGCGATGTCGCCGGAGCCGGGGGACCGGCCCGCCTCGGCCTACGAGTTCGGCGAGATGCTGCGCGAGGTGCAGCGCGCGCACGGCCAGATGCCCGACGAGATGGCTCTGCTCGACACCCAGCCCGTCGAGATCGACGCGGGCACCCCGGAAGCGCTCAAGGCCGTGACCGCCCGGCGCAGCTGGCCGTTGACCCTCCAGCCCGCGGGCGCCTCGGTCCCGCTGCGCACCGGTGGCACCGGGCCCACCGGCACGCTGCCACCCACCGCGGCCACCAAGTTCCGGCCGCCGACGCCGGCCCGCGAGCCGTTTCCGCGCCAGCGGCTGCTCGACGTGCTGCGTGCGGGCGGCAATCGTCGGCTGGCGCTGGTGCACGCGCCCGCCGGATTCGGCAAGAGCACGGTGGCCGCCCAGTGGCGGGCCGACCTGGTCGCCAGGGACATCCCGGTGGCCTGGCTCGGCATCGACCAGGACGACGACAGCGAGATCTGGTTCCTGGCCCACCTGATCGAGGCCATTCGCCGGGTGCGTCCCGATGTCGGCGCCGGTCTGGAGCAGGTGCTCGAAGAGCGTCCGGCCGACGCGGCCGCCTTCGTGATCGCGACCCTGATCGATGAGATCCACGCCAGCGATCGCAGCGTGGTCGTCGTCGTCGACGACTGGCACCGCGTCCGCGACCCCGGGGTGCACCGGGCGATGGCCGCGTTGCTCGACAACGGCTGCCACCACGTACGTTTCGTGGTGACCAGCCGCGATCAGTCCGGGCTGCCGATCAGCAGGCTGCGGGTGCGCGACGAACTGGTGGAACTGGGCGCGGCGGAGCTGCGGCTCACCGAGGCCGAGACGCGGCAGATCCTGGTGGAGCGCAACGGCTTCGCGCTCACCGACGAGCAGGTCGAGCAGATCCACACCGCCACCGAGGGCTGGCCCGCCGCGATCCAGCTGGTGAGCCTGACCCTGCGCGGCAAGGCCGACCCGACCCAGCTGCTGAGCTCGCTGGCCGAGGGCGGCCACGGCATGCGGGAGTACCTGGCCGAGAACGTCCTCGACAGCATCGCGCCGGAACTGCTGGAGTTCCTGATGGCGATCTCGGTGGTCGAGCGGGTCAGCGGTTCGCTGGCCACCGTCCTCGCCGACGTGCCCGACGGCGCGGCCATGCTCGAACAGGCCGAACAGCGCGAACTGTTCCTGCACCGGATCGAGCACGACCCGGAGTGGTACCGGATGCAGCCGCTGTTCGCCGAGCACCTGCGGGCCCGGCTCGAGCGCGAACACCCCGGACGCGCGAAGGTGCTGCACCGCAAGGCGGCTCGCTGGTACGCCGAGCACCAGCTGCTGCGCAAGTCGGTCGACCACGCGCTGGCCGCCACCGACCTCAAGCTGGCCGCCGATCTGCTGGAGAGCGGCGGCATGGACCTGATCGACCGGTCCCGGCTGGCGACGCTGCTCGGCAGCGTCTCGAAACTGCCGGTGCAGCAGGTGACTTCCCGCTCCAAGCTGCTGATGGCGGTGGCGCGGGCGAACATGAACCTGCAGGAGACCAGCACCGCGCGGTCGGCACTGGGCCGGCTGTCGAATCTGCTGGCCCGCGGTGCGGGCGGCGAACCGGAACTGGCCGAACAGCGCTGCGCGGCAACAGTGCTCGAGGCCGCCGACCAGGTTGCCCACGACGACCTCGACGGCGTGGCCGACAAACTCGCCGCCTGCCTGGCGACCCCCGACGAGCTGCCCGCGTGGACGGTCTCGACCGCGGCCAACCTGGTGTCGTTCGTCCGGCTGTGCGAGTTCGACTTCGCCGGCGCGACCGAGATGCAGGACTGGGCGGCCGAGTATCACGCGCGGTCCAAGGACCCGCTCGGCCCGGTCTTCGGCCTGTGCGCGCGCGGTGACGCCGCCTACGAACAACTCGACATCGCCACCGCCACCGCGTGTTTCGAGCTGGCCTACGACACCGCGCGGGACCGGGCCGGGCCGCGCTCGGACGCCGTGCGGGTGGCCGCGGCGCTCCTGGGCGAGGTCGCCTACCGGCGCGGCGACCTGGACCTGGCCGACCGGCTGCTCGACGAGAGCCATGAGCTGGTCACCCGGGTCGGGCCGGTCGACTTCCTGGTCGCGACCTTCGTGACCGGTGCGCGGGTGAAGGCCGCGCTCGGCGACCAGTACACGGCGTCGGCGCGGCTGGACGAGGGTGCGCGGGTGGCCGCGACGAACGGGCTGGCCCGGCTCGACGCGCAGGTCCGCGCCGAGCGGTCGCGGCTGGGCCTGCCCGCCGGTGACGCAGTCGACCGATTCGCCGCCGACCCGTCGGGCAACGGCAAGCGGAGCAAGTCGGGTGCGGCGGTGCTCATCGCCGAGGCCCGCGAATTCGCCGAGATCAGGGCGCTGCTGGCCGAACAACGCCTGCGCGCCGACGACCGGGCCGCCCGGCACGCCCGAGTGCTCTACGCGCGGCTGCTCGATCAGTCCCGGCCCCGGGCCGAACTGGACGCCACGCTGCTGCTCGCCGAGTGTCTGGCGTCGGCGGGCTGGGTCGGCGAGGCGACCGGGCTGGTCCTGCCGGTGCTGCGCACCTGCGCCGACCTCGGCTGGACCAGGCCACTGCTCGACGCGGGGCCCGGTGTCGTCGGCTTGCTGCACGTGCTGCGCACCCAATCGCACGAGGGACAGCCGCATCCCCTGCTCGCCGAGGTGCCCGGTCACTTCCTCGACGAACTGCTGGTCTGAGCCGAAGCTCGGGTGCGCGCCCGCGCACCCGAGCTCAGGACCGGATTACGGCTGCCACCACGGACGCAGCGGGACGTCCCAGGTGCCGTTCTTGTCGAGCTTCACGCCCAGCACGTGATGCAGCTGCACCACATTGCGCTGGAAGCCGAGCCGGCAGCCCGCCATGTACAGGCCCCACACCTTCGCGGTGCCCTCGCCGACCTCGGCGACGCAGGCGTCCCAGTTCTCCACCAGGTTCTTGCACCATTCGTGCAGGGTGAGCGCGTAGTGCTCGCGCAGGTTCTCCTCGTGCAGCACCTCGAGGCCGATGTTCTGGACCTCGGAGATGATCCGGCCCGAGCCGATCAGCTCGCCGTCCGGGAACACATAGCGGTCGATGAAATCGCCCGCCTTGGTGGTGCGGGTGTTGTCCGGCCGGGTGATGCAGTGGTTGAGGAACAGGCCGCCGTCGCGCAGCTTGTCCTTGATGTAGCCGAAGTAGAACGGGTAGTTGTGCACCCCGATGTGCTCGGTGAGACCGATCGAGGAGACCGCGTCGAACTCGCCCTCGGGGATGTCGCGGTAGTCGCTGTGCCTGACCTCGGCGAACTCGCCCAGGCCCTCTTCCTCGATCTTCTGCTGCGCCCAGGCGGCCTGCTCGGCCGAGAGGGTGGCGCCGATGACCTTGACCCCGCGCCGGGCCGCGTAGCGGACCATGCCGCCCCAGCCGCAGCCGATGTCGAGCAGCCGGTCGCCTTCCTTCAGCCGCAGCTTCTCGAAGATCAGCCGGTACTTGTTCTCCTGGGCCTGTTCGAGGGTCCAGTCCGGTTCGCCGTAGACCGCGCAGGTGTAGGTCATGGAGGGACCGAGGACGTACTCGTAGAACTTGTTCGAGACGTCGTAGTGGTGGTGGATCGCCTCGGCGTCGCGGGTCTTGGAGTGACGTAGGCCCTCCAGCGCGATCCGGCGCCAGCGGGGCAGGGTCTCCTGCGGCGGCGGCGCGATCGGCTTGAGCCGCTCCCAGCCGAGCGAGCGGGCGATGGTGACCAGCGACAACGCCGAGGGGCGATGGAACTTCATCGCCTGCATGGCCTGGAGGATGTTGTACGGGTCGCCGGGGTGCACGCCCTCGGCGACCATGTCACCGGCGATATAGGCGCGGGCCATGCCGAGGTCGCCGGGTGCCGAGGCCAGGTAGTTGATGCCGCGCGGTGTCTTGATGTCGAGGGTGTAGGGCGAGTCCGCCGGCCCGGTCGCGCTGCCGTCGTAGGCGGTCAGCCGGATCGGGATCTCGCCGTCGATGAGCGTCTCGAAGACCTCGGCGATCGTGAGCCGGGTTCCCAGCTCGGCGAATACCTCGGATCGGTCCTTGAATGTCGTCACTTGCGTTGCACCGCCTTCGAATACAGATTCAGCAGTCGTTGGTCCGGGTCGTAACGGTTCTTCAGTTCGGTATAGGTCTCGCCGCCGTACAGCTCGGCGAACTCGTCCTCGGCGTAGTAGGAATCCGAGTACAGCGACTTGTGCCCGTCGAATTCGGACACGATCTTCTCGATCGCGCGGTTGGCCGCCCCCTCCGGCTGACCGGGCTTGCTCGGGACGGCCGACCAGAAGCCGACATTGACATAGGTGCGCCGCGGTTCGAGCGGGTACAGCGGCCACGGACGGTCGCCCGCCGGGTCGCCGGCGGTCTCGCGCAACCGCAACGGGCACAACCAGATCGGCTCGATCGGTATTTCCTTCAGGAACCATTCGACGAAATCGGCGGTGCGGTGCACCGGTACCTCGATGTCCTGGACCACCCGCTCCTGCGGTGGATTGCCCTTGCGGGCCTCCAAGCGGTCACCGATGTGGTACTTGCGGTCGAGGGCGACCAGCTTCCAGTAGAAACTGCTGCGTCGGTAGGCCTTCGGCCAGAACCGGCGGATCTTCGGGTTCTGGGTGCCGAAGGCGCGTGAGCACCAGAACCAGTCGGTGTCCCAGCGCCAGAGGTAGTCGTGGATGGTCAGCCGGTCCCGCTTGACGCCGTCGGCGTGCTGCAGCGAGCGGTAGTAGATGTCCATCCCGGTGTAGTCGCTGACCGGGCCCGGCTCGTCGGTCTGCCTGCCCAGGGTGAGATAGCTCTCGGTCGCGGTGAACACGACGCCGTCGAGGTAGTCGACCCGTTCGCCCTGGTAACTGCGCTCGGTGACGATGCGCTCGAGCTCGGCTTCGAGTTCACGCAGGTCGTGGAAGCGCACGTGGCGCAGCGCGACATACGGCTCGACGGGTTCGAGCTCGATCTTCAGCCGGACCGTGTAGCCCAGCGTGCCGTAGGAGTTGGGGAACCCGCGGAACAGATCGGCGGTCTCGCCCTCGGGTTTCACCGTGACGATCTCACCGGAACCGGTCAGCACGTCCATTTCCAGCACGGATTCGTGCGGAAGGCCGTTGCGGAACGAGGTGGACTCGATCCCGAGGCCGGTGACGGCACCGCCCAGGGTGATGGTCTTGAGCTGCGGCACGACCAGCGGCGCGAGACCGTACGGCAGCGTGGCCGCCACCAGGTCTTCGTAGGTGGTCATGCCCGCGACATCGGCGGTTCTCGCTTCCGGGTCCACCGCGATCACCCGCCCGAGGCCCGACACATCGAGGCCGGGCGCGGTGCTGGCCGCCCTGGCCCGGAACAAGTTGGACGTCTTCTTCGCCAAGCGGACGACGGCGCCGGGTGGAATGGCGCGATAGCTTGCCAGCAGTCGCTCCACACCCTCCCGGTGCGCGGCATATCCAGACTCGCGTGCGGCCGGTTCGTGGCCGGCCCTACCCAAAAGACTCACTGCCACGCATTCGACGCTAGTACGACCGTGTCCGTCGGGCTACCGAATACCACCCCGCCACGTCGAAATGTCACGCACATGTTTCCCTTTCGCCCAACCTGGTCGGGCGATCCGGTGAGGCGCAGGGCAGGATGTAACCCGGTCGAGATATCGCACCCCGACAAGGAGTCAACAGTGGGACAGGTCAGCGCCAGCAGTTCGATCGTCGTCGCCGCGGATCCGCAGCGCACGCTCGAAGCGATCGGCGACTACGAGACGATCCGTCCGCGCATCCTCTCCTCGCACTACCGCGACTACAAGGTCGTCGAGGGCGGCAAGGGCGCGGGCACCGTGGTGGAGTGGACGTTGCAGGCGACCGAGAAGCGTTCGCGCAACGTGCGCGCGAACGTCACCGTGTCGGACTCGATCCTCACCGAGCGCGACGCCAACTCCTCGATGGTCAACACCTGGACCGTCACCCCGGACGGCGCCGGTTCGCAGGTCACCCTGCGCACCACCTGGACCGGCGCGGGCGGCGTGTCGGGCATCTTCGAGGGCATCTTCGCGCCCCTGGGCCTGAAGAAGATCCAGGCCGAGGTGCTGGGCAATCTCCAGCGTGAGCTGGCCTGATCCAGCCGGGCGAACATCGAGGAGGGCCGTTCCGCGTCGATCGCGGTGCGGCCCTCCTCGATGTTCATTCCTTGCCGATGTCGAAGAGGTTTCCTTCGGGGTCGGCGAGGGTGACCCACTGCTGGCCGTACTCGTCGAAGTCGCCGATATGCTTGGCGCCCAAGCTGATCGCGCGCTCGACGTAGTCGCGCCATTGGACGGCGTGGAAGTCCAGGTGCACCACGTTCTTGCCGGGCGTCTTGTCCGGCACCTGGATGAACATCAGCACGGGCGAGGTGCCCGAGGTCTGGCCGACGGTGGCGAAGAACGGGGAGGCTTCCGGGTCGACGGGACGGTCCAGCAGCTGGGCGTAGAACTCGGCCAGCGCGTTCGCGTTGTTGCAGTCGAACGTGACATTGCCAAGGGCGAGGGTCATCGGATCTCTCCTTCGGTGATCGGCCAGCACACCTCGGTGCGGTAGTCGGCCGGGTTATCGGTGATGTCCGGTCCGACGAGATAGCGCTCGCGGACCGGTTCGTCGGGAAGAACGGTGTCGTGCTCGGCGACGTGGCTGCCCAGCGCGCCGTAGGTGCGGTCGAAGTCCTCGAACGCGCCCGTGTGCACGGCGATGGCGAAGCGGCGGGCCGCGAACTCGGTGATCGCGAGTCCCTTCGGCGGGGTCGGGTCCGCGCCGGGCGGCAGCGGCACGTACGCCGTGACCGAGCCGGTGGCCTCGGTGAAGAACTCGGTCGAATAGGTCGCGCCCGCGACCCCACCCGGCGTCACGCCCGCGGCGAGCAGGCTCGTGTAGAGCTGCTCGAACGCGGTGCCACACCATGTCCCGATCGCGTCGCGGTCGACCGATTCGGTCAGGGTGAGCGCGGTGAACGCTGGCTCGATCCGGTAGTCCACCCGCAAGGGCGGCGCGGGTACGGTGAGCAGCGCGCGCAGCGAGGCGACCACGTCGCGGGTCCGCTGCAATTCGGCTTCCATCCTGGTCAGATGGGCGCGCAGGGTGGCGTCGCGGTCGGCCGGTTCGGCGGCGGCGAGCACGGTGCGGATGTCGGGCAGCGGCATGTCCAGATCGCGCAGCCTGCGGATCAGATGCGCCGTGTCCACCTGCTCGGTGGAATACCGTCGATAACCCGTGCCCGCGTCCACCGCGACCGGCTCGAGCAACTCGATCTCGTGGTAGTAGCGCAGGGTCTTGACGCTCAGATGGGTGAGGCGGGCGAACTCGCCGATCGCCACGGTGGCTGTCATGAGATCAGCCAACACCCTCCAGCGGGGGGAGGGTCAACAACGACTCACGCGGGGGCGAGCACGAAGGCCGCGAGCAGCGGCCAGTCGCCTTCGCGCCACCACGAGTAGCCGAACCAGACGCCCGGGCTGATCTCGCGGATCTCGTCGTAGACCTGCGGTGTCGGCGACGGCGCGTAGTTCAGGGCCCAGGCCGGGCCGCCGTCGAGGATGGACGGCGCCCGGTAGACATCGGCCGGGAAGGCCTCGATGCCCGCGCCGGTCACCCGGTTGGTCAGGGAGCCGCCGTCGGGTCCGGTGCGGAACACCTTGCCGATCCACAGCGCCGCCGCCATCGGTGCGAATTGGGGTGGCCGGGCCAGCCAGCCGTTGGTGACGCCGGTCGGCACGGCGCCTGCCCGCGCGTCGCGGTAGATCTGATCCTGCTGGGTGACGTTGCAGCGAAAGCGCAGCGAATCCAGGGTCGCCGCGGAGTTGCCGGGGTCGACGACGCAGCCGCCGCCGTAGTCGACGACCTCCGCGCCCGAGTCCGCCGACGCGGTCGAGGTGGGCAGAACGAGCAGGCCGACGGTGGCGAACACCGTGGCGATCAGGGACGTGCGCATGACACTCATCAGTTCTCCCTCGGATTGCCGAACCCTGTCCCGAACCACGTTCGATCCTAGGCAAACGATCTGGAGCGGGTTCGCTTGCGACCAGGCAGCAATCAACCTGTTACCCGGCAGGTCACGGGTAACGGCACGGTCGGTATGCGCCATCGCCGGGGCGGGTGTGGGAGTATCCCGGCGGCGCGTGAGGACTACGCTTGACGCGGACGAAACTTCTGGAGAGGACGTGCTGTGCAACCCGATGGTGGTCAGTTCGATATGCAGGCCCTGCTCGCCCAAGCCCAGCAGATGCAGCAGGCGGTGATGCAGGCGCAGGCAGAGCTCGCCGAATCCGAGGTGCAGGGTCAGGCCGGTGGTGGTCTGGTCGCGGCGACCATCAAGGTGAGCGGTGAGGTCGTCGCGCTGACGATCGACCCGAAGATCGTCGACCCGTCCGATGTCGACGGCCTGCAGGACCTGGTCATCGGCGCGATCAACGACGCCATGGCCAACGCGCAGAAGCTGGCCGCCGAGCGTCTCGGCCCGCTCTCGCAGGGGCTCGGTGGCGGTTCGCTGCCCGGTCTGCCCGACTTCTGATGTATGAGGGGCCGGTTCAGGATCTGATCGACGAACTGGGCAAGCTGCCCGGCGTCGGTCCGAAGAGCGCACAGCGCATCGCTTTCCACCTGTTGCAGGTGGAGCCGCCGGAGATCGACCGGTTGCAGGCCGCGTTGCAGAAGGTGCGCGACGGCGTGCAGTTCTGCGTGTCGTGCGGCACCGTCGCCGACGGAGAGCTGTGCCGGATCTGTGCCGACCCGCGCCGCGACCGCACGATGATCTGTGTGGTCGAGGAACCCAAGGACGTACAGGCGATCGAGCGCACCCGTGAGTTCCGTGGTCGCTACCACGTGCTCGGCGGTGCGCTCGATCCGCTCAGTGGCGTCGGACCCGATCAGCTGCGGATCAGGGAACTGCTGACCCGCATCGGCAATCAGGACGACGGCGTCGACGTGAGCGAGGTGATCATCGCGACCGACCCGAACACCGAGGGTGAGGCGACGGCCACCTACCTGGTGCGCATGCTGCGCGATTTCCCCGGGCTCACCGTCACCCGGCTGGCTTCGGGCCTGCCGATGGGCGGTGACCTCGAATTCGCCGACGAGCTGACCCTGGGCCGCGCCCTGTCGGGCCGGCGGGCGCTCTAGCGCTCAGAACTCGACGCGGGTCCAGTCCACGCCCTTGCCCGCGGCGGGGTCCTCGGTGGTCCAGGCCCAGATGATGTCGGCGACCTGCGCCGGATCGTCGAGCGTGGCGCCGAAGTGCTGGTCCGGGGAGCCGTCGCGGTATTCCAGGGTGTACGGCCCGCTCGGGTCACGGTAGGTCTGGATGTAGCGCTGCTCGCCGCGCTCGACGATGAGATACGGGTTCGGGTCGGCCAGCCCGGCGACCCAGCGCCGCGCCAATTCCTCGGTGAGATAAGGGAATTCGCCCGCGCCGCCGTGAGTGACGGCGATCGGCACGTGCCCGGCGGGGTCGATCAGCCAGGTCAGCTGCGGGTCGTAGACCGCGTAGCCGCGCGGGGTGGCCAGGTCGAAGAGCAGGTGGCGGACGAAGCCGATCGCGTCGTACGGCGAGGGGACGTAGAGCGTCGTCCCGTTCGCGCCGCCCACCGATTCGACGCTCAGGAACGAGTCGTCCACCGGTAGTTCGGCGTTGCGGGCGTTGAGTTCGGTCGCGATCTCGACGATCTCCGCGGACTCGGGCCGACCTTCCTGGGTAGCCAGATACGCGTCCACTTCGTCGACGGAGGTGGCGACGCCGGACGGCAGGAGGATGTGGTCGTAGCTCACCCGGTCAGCCTACGGGTCGGTCGGTTCGTGCTGGTTCGGCAGCCTTTGGTGCGGCAGTGTTGCCTGCGGGTTTCGACCTGATGCCCGTCGGGAAACTCCGGTTTCGTCACGCCACGCCGCGCCGGTGGTGTGTGGTCAACTGGGGGCATGGGCATCAAGGTGTCACTCGAACACCGGACCGCGTACTCCTTCGATCGTCTCGTCGAGGTGCATCCGCACGAGGTGCGGCTGCGGCCGGCGCCGCATTCGCGGACGCCGATCGAGGCGTATTCGCTACAGGTGTCGCCGGCCGCGCACTACATCAACTGGCAGCAGGACGCGTTCGGCAATTTCGTTGCGCGGCTGGTGTTTCCGGAACCGACCAAGGAATTGTCGATCACCGTGGGGTTGATCGCCGATCTCGAGGTGGTCAATCCGTTCGACTTCTTCGTCGAGGACTACGCCGAGTACTTCCCGTTCACCTATCCGGCGGCGCTGGCCGCCGACCTGGAGCCGTACCTGCGCCCGGTCGACGAGGGGGAGCCGGGTTCGGGGCCGGGGGAGCTGCTCGACGACTGGGTGCGGGTGCACCGCCCGCAGGGCCGGATCCGCTCGATCGACTACCTGGTCGAGCTGAACTACGCGCTGCGCAACACCGTCGACTACACGGTGCGGATGGAGCCGGGCGTGCAGTCGCCCGATCACACGCTGCGCACCCAGCTGGGGTCCTGCCGGGACTCGGCCTGGCTGCTCGTCGGCATCCTGCGCGAGCTCGGGCTGGCGGCCCGGTTCGTCTCGGGCTACCTGGTGCAGTTGACCTCGGATACGCCGTCGCTGGACGGGCCATCGGGGCCCAGCGCCGACTTCACCGACCTGCACGCCTGGACCGAGGTGTATCTGCCGGGCGCGGGCTGGATCGGCATGGACCCCACCTCCGGGCTGTTCGCGGGAGAGGGGCACATCCCGCTCGCGGCCACCCCGCATCCCGGTGCCGCCGCCCCGATCACCGGCGCGACCGGGATCACCGAGGCCACTCTCGAATTCAGCAATGTGGTGCGCCGGGTGCACGAGGACCCACGAGTCACCTTGCCCTACACCGATTCCCAGTGGGAACGGATCACCGCTTCCGGCGCGGCCATCGACAAGCGGATGGCCGCCGCCGACGTCGGCCTGACCATGGGCGGCGAACCCACCTTCGTCTCCATCGACGATCAGATGAGCGCCCAGTGGACCACCGACGCCGACGGTCCACACAAACGCGAGCGCGCCGTCGACCTGGCCGACCGCCTGCGCTCGATCTACGCGCCCACCGGCATCGTCCAGTACCGCCAGGGCAAGTGGTATCCCGGCGAACCGTTGCCGCGCTGGGAGATCGCCATCGCCTGGCGCGCCGACGGCGAACCGATCTGGCACCGCCAGGACCTCCTCACCAACCCCTGGACCCCGATCTCCCAGCGCGCGATCCCGGTCGGGCCCGCGCGCACCGACGCCCCCGCCGAACCGGCCGAGCTCACACCAGAGGCTGAGGCTGCGGGGTTGGCTGAGGCCGCTGAACTGGCCGAGTCCGGGGGTCTGGGCGAGGCTGCTGGAGTGACCGAGTCGGTCGGGTCGGACGAGGCGCCGGCGGTGAAGGGGAAGAAGCAGAAGGACAAGAAGAAGGGAAAGCGGGCGCGGAAGAAGGCGGGGGTCCGGCCTGCCGAGACGCAGCCGCTGAATGCGGCCGGGGCGGTGGCGGATCGGCAACCGGCCGCCGATATCGATGCGGCGCGGGAGCTGATCGCGCGGGTCGCCGACACGCTCGGGTTGCCCGCCGGGCAGGTGCGCCCAGCCTTCGAGGACCCGCTGGCCCGCCTGGCCGCGACCGTGTCCGCGCCGTACGGTGATCCGCCGCCCGCCGACATCGATCCCGAGCAGGATTCACCGCAGGTCCGGCAGCGGCTGGTGGAGAGCCTGGATCAGGCCGTCAACGAACCGGCCGCCTTCGTGCTGCCGATTCATCGCCGGGCCGACGGCGCGGGCTGGGCGAGTGCCGATTGGCAGTTGCGGCGGGGACGCAACGAGGACGGCCCCGGCCGGATCGTGCTCGCCGACGGTGATTCGCCCGCGGGCCTGCGGCTGCCGATCGGGTCGGTGTCGTGGCTGTCGCCGCCGGTGCTGCCCGAGGCCGATCCGCTGTATCAGCGGCCGCTGGACCCGGAGCGCGACGAACCAGCCGCGACCGTGGAGCCCGCGCATTTCACGCCGACGACCGCGCTGGTCGCCGAGGTGCGCGAGGGTCGGTTGCATGTGTTCCTGCCGCCGGTCAGCGAGCTGGCGGACTTCCTCGACCTGATCGCCCGGGTCGAATCGGCCGCCGTGGCGATCGGGCAGCCCGTGGTCCTCGAGGGCTATGCCCCGCCGAACGACCCACTGTTGCAGACGTTCTCGGTCACCCCTGACCCCGGCGTGATCGAGGTGAACATCATGCCGACCAGTTCCTTCGCCGAGCAGGCCGAGGTGCTCGACACGCTCTACGAGCAGGCCAGGCTGGCCAGGCTGAGCACCGAGTCGTTCGACGTGGACGGCACCCACGGTGGCACCGGCGGCGGCAATCACATCACCCTGGGCGGGGTGACGCCCGCGCGCTCGCCACTGCTGCGCAGGCCCGATCTGCTGGTGTCGATGTTGACCTACTGGCAGCGGCATCCGGCCTTGTCGTACCTGTTCGCGGGCCGTTTCGTCGGGCCGACCTCGCAGGCGCCGCGCGCCGACGAAGGCCGCGAGGACGCGCTCTACGAACTGGAGATCGCCTTCGCCGAGATCGCCCGGCTCACCGCCGAACAGGCGATCGGCGACGCCACCCCGGCCGAGATCCAATCCGCTCCTTGGCATATCGACCGCGCGCTGCGCCACCTGCTGACCGATCTCACCGGCAACACCCACCGCGCCGAGTTCTGCATCGACAAGCTCTACAGTCCCGATTCCGCGCGCGGCAGGCTCGGCCTGCTGGAACTGCGCGGCTTCGAGATGCCGCCGCACTTCCAGATGGCGATGGTGCAGTCGCTGCTGGTGCGTGGCCTGGTCGCGATGTTCTGGGACCAGCCCTACCGGGCGCCGTTGCTGCGCCACGGCGCCAACCTGCACGGCCGCTATCTGCTGCCGCACTTCCTGATGAGCGATATCGCGGAGGTGGCCGCCGACCTGCGCGCGCACGGCATCGACTTCGACACCAGCTGGCTCGACCCGTTCACCGAGTTCCGGTTCCCGCGGATCGGGACCGCGGTGATCGGCGATGTCGAACTGGAACTGCGCGGCGCGATCGAACCGTGGCTGACCCTCGGTGAGCAGACCACCGGTCAGGGCACCGCCCGCTACGTCGACTCCTCGGTGGAGCGGTTGCAGGTGCGGGTGGTCGGCGCCGATCGCGGCCGATACGTGGTGACCTGCAACGGCATGCCGGTGCCGCTGCTGACCACCGACAAGGCCGACGTGCAGGTCGCCGGCGTGCGCTATCGCGCCTGGCAGCCGCCGAACTCGCTGCACCCGTCCATCACCGTGGACGCGCCGCTGGTGTTCGACCTGGTCGACGCGGCGACCGGGCTCTCGCACGGCGGCTGCACCTATCACGTCGTGCACCCCGGCGGCCGCGCGTTCGACGACGTCCCGGTGAACGCGGTGGCGGCTCAGTCGCGGCGCAACCGCCGCTTCGAGGCTGCGGGACACACCGTGAATCCGATCGACCCGGCCGAACTCCGTGCGAAGATCGCGGCGCAGTCGACCGATGTCGGTGCACCGGGCATCCTGGATCTACGTCGCGCGCGAACCGTGTGGGGCGCGACCGGCGGCCGGTAGGCAACAACAGGAAGCGAGGTCGGCTCGGTGACACAGCGCGACGAGGCGCTACGGGACGGGAACCGGACGGCACCGGGCGTGCGCGCGCAGGTGGCCGAGCAGTTCGCGCGGTATCGGGCCGAGAGCAAGGCGGGATCGCGCTTCGACGAGTGCGGCCGGCCGACGCAGGGCTATTACGACGAATTGGTCGACGGGCGCGGCCGCGTGCGGTCGATGTGGTCGGAGCTCTCGGCCGACTTCGTCGACCAGGGCACCGGCGGGCTCGGCCGGATCGATCACCGGGTGCGCAGGCAGATCGAGGACGACGGCGTCACCTACACCGAGGTCGGCCTCGGTGACGACACGGCGACCCCGATGCCCTGGCGGCTCGATCCGATCCCGCTGCTGGTCTCCGCCGACGA
Organism: Nocardia sp. No.11; assembly: GCF_038752175.1. Taxonomy (NCBI): domain Bacteria; kingdom Bacillati; phylum Actinomycetota; class Actinomycetes; order Mycobacteriales; family Nocardiaceae; genus Nocardia; species Nocardia sp. No.11. Next base: position 21,189 of record NZ_JBCGFB010000023.1, read on the forward strand.
CTGGACCCGGCTGGAGACGGGTCTGGTCCAGCGCTCGCTCGTGCTCGACGAGGTGCTCACCGATGTCTACGGCCCACGCAGGCTGCTGAGCTCGGGCCTGCTGCCACCGGAGATCGTCTTCGGCAGTACGGGTTACGTGCGGGCGGCGCACGGCATCACCATTCCCGGCACGCACCAGCTGTTCCTGCACGCCTGCGACATCAGCCGCTGGAGCGACGGCCAGTTCCGGGTGCTGGCCGACTGGGCGCAGGCGCCCTCCGGCGCCGGGTACGCGCTGGCCGATCGACGCGTGGTGGCCTCGGCCATTCCCGAGGCGTTCGAGCACGCCGGACCGCGCCCGCTCACCCCGTTCGCGCGGGCCATGCGGTTGATGCTGGCGGAGGCCGCGCCGGAACTGGCCGACGGCGAGGAGCCGGTGGTCGTGGTGCTGAGCCCCGGCTCGCACTCCGAAACCGCTTTCGACCAGGCCTATCTCGCGCAGATGCTCGGTTTCCCGCTGGTCGAGAGCGCCGACCTGGTAGTTCGCGACGGCGCGCTGTGGATGCGCTCGCTCGGCAGTCTGGAACGGGTCGACGTGGTGCTGCGCCGCGTGGACGCGGAGTTCTCCGATCCGCTGGATCTGCGGCCGGATTCGCGCCTCGGCGTGGTCGGTCTGGTCGAGGTGTTGCGCCGGGGCGCGGTCACGGTGGTCAACACGCTCGGCTCCGGCTTGCTGGAATCGCCTGCGCTGAGCGCGTTCCTGCCCCGGATCGCCCGCTCCGTCCTCGGCGCCGACCTGCTGCTCGACGGGACACCCGCCTATTGGGGCGGCGACGACGCCGAACGCTCGCATCTCCTCGCCCATATCGGTGATCTGGTGATTCGCTCGGCGGTCGACGGGTCGACCATCTTCGGGCCGAGCCTGGCCGCCGCCGAGCGCGCCGAACTCGCCGCCCGGATCGAGGCCGAGCGATGGAAGTGGGTCGGCCAGGAACCCGCGGAGTTCTCCGTGGCGCCCGCCGTGGAAGGCGAGGCGGGTCTCAAGCCCGCGCCGGTCGGGATGCGGTTGTTCTCGCTGGCTCGTCGTGGCGGGTACACCGCGATGTCGGGTGGGCTCGGCCAGCAGCGGATGCGGCTCGAGCCGACGCGCAGCGTGATCAAGGTGGCGGCCAAGGATGTCTGGGTGCGCGCCGCGCCCGCGACCGCGCCCGCCGTCGGCGCCGAGGCGCCGCACGAGGAGCGGCTGCGTCGCGCCGTGCCGGTCGTCGAGGCGGTCAGCTCGCCGCGTGTGCTCAACGACCTGTTCTGGATGGGCCGCTACAGCGAACGCGCCGAATCGGTGGTCCGCCTGCTCGCCGCGACCCACGACGTCTACCAGGACTACCGCTACCGGCCCTGGCTGGACGGCGCCGAGGCACTGCCGATCCTGATGCGCGCACTGTCGGTGACCACCGGGACGAACGCGCCGGAATCCGTGCTGCCCAGTGGAACCGGTGCCGTCGGAGCCCTGGTCCGGGTGGCGCAGGCGGCGGACTCCGGTGCGGAGTCGCCGACCTCCCCCACCACAGCCGGCAGGTCACCCGCCACGACCTCGGGAAGCGATTCGTCCGCCGACGGCACCCGATCCGCTGACGGTGCCACCGCGCCGCCGGACGCGGGCGAGGCGGAAGCCGATACGGCTGCGGTGGAACAGGATTCCGACGACTCGGCCGCCCCCTGGGAGCGCGCGGGCACGAGCGCGCTCGCGCGAGCGCTGCGCACCACCGGCACCGCCGCCGATCGCACGGCGGAACCACAGCCGGACAGGGAATCCGAGGTGCCACGCACGCGGCAGAAGCAGGGGCAGTTCACGAACCGCCCGATGGACGGCGGGTCCACCGCGGCCCGGCGCACCGTCGCGGGCGCCTCCGCCGACGGCTTCGCCTACCTGTCCGCCCTCACCGGCGACCGGAACCTGGCGGGATCGCTGTCCTACGCGGTCGACCACTACGGCTCGGCCGCCCGGGCCGTGCGTGACCAGCTCTCCGGGGACACCTGGATGATCATCGGCGCCCTCGACCGCGCGCTGGCCGAGTTCCGCGGCGCCGATACCGAACAGGAGACCGCGCTGTCCTCGGTGCATTCGCTGGCGCTGGCCGCGCTGCTGTCGCTGTCGGGGATCGGCGCGGAATCGATGGTGCGCGACACCGGCTGGTACGTCATGGACATCGGCAAGCGGATCGAGCGCGGGCTCGCGCTGACCTCGCTGCTCAATGCCGCGCTGGCACAGGCCAGCCCGGCCGAGGTGGAGCGGGTGGTCACCGATTCGGTGCTCGTCGCGACCGAGTCGGCGGTGAGTTACCGCCGCCGCCACCGTGGTTCGGCCCATGTCGCCGCGCTGGCCGGGTTGCTGCTGTTCGACGCGGGCAATCCGCGCTCGCTGGTGTATCAGCTCGACCGGCTCGAGGCCGACTTCCAGGCGCTGCCCGGCGGCTCCGGCGCGTCGCGTTCGCAGCGGCTGCTCGCCGACGCCCAGCGAATGCTGCGCCGGGTCGACCCGGCCGATCTCGAACACACCGACGCCGCGGGTGTGCGCACGGAGCTGGTGGAACTGCTGGAGGGGGTGCACTTGCGGCTGCGCAAGCTGTCGGAGTCGTTCGAGACCACCAAACTCGCTGTGCCGCTGGGTATCCAGCCGCTGTGGGGCAATACCAGGATGGTCGGATGAGCAGGCGTTACCGGGTGGTGCACCGGACCACCTACAGCTACTCCGACGAGGTCACCAGCTCCTACGGCCGCGCGTATCTGACCCCGCGCGAGTTCCCCGGTCAGCGGCTGCTCGAGCACGACATCTATATCGACCCGGTGCCTTCGGACCGCTCGATCGGCACCGATGTCTACGGCAACACGACCACGTATTTCCATGTGACATCGGAACATCGGAGACTCGAGGTCACCGGCGAATCCCTCGTCGACGTCGACGGCGAGCACCCGGCGACGATGGCGGGCGCCGACGTCGGGTGGGAGGCGGCCCGGCCGAGCACCGCCACCGGCCCGCTCGCGGTCGAGTTCACCCTCGATCTGCTGCCGCCGGAGATCACCCCGGAGGTCGCCGAGTACGCCGCGCGGAGCTTCCCGGCGGGCAGGCCGCTGCTCGAGGCGGTCACCGAGCTGAACACCCGGATCAACCAGGACTTCCGGTATCGCTCCGGCTCGACCACGGTGAGTACCAGCGTCGCCGACGTGTTCGCCGCGCGCGAGGGCGTCTGCCAGGATTTCGCCCGGATCGGCGCGGCCTGCCTGCGGTCGCGGGGGCTGGCCGCCCGCTACGTCTCGGGCTACCTCGCGACCGATCCGCCGCCGGGTAAGGAACGCATGGTCGGGGTGGACGCCACCCACGCGTGGGCGGCGGTCTGGCTGCCCGGCACCGACCCCACCGACCGCACCGGCCGCTGGATCGCCTTCGACCCCACCAACGACCAATTCGCCGACGAGCGCTATGTCACCGTGGCGTGGGGGCGTGACTACCAGGATGTTCCGCCGCTGCGTGGCATCATCTACACCGACGCCAAACAGTCCACGATCACGGTCTCGGTCGATGTTGCCCCGGTGGAGGTGTAGTCCCTTGCGCGATTTCGTCTGCCCCAACTGCGGGCAGCAGCTGGCTTTCGAGAACTCGGTCTGCCTGTCGTGCTCGAGCAGGCTCGGCTTCAGCCTGGACGAGCGCGCGCTGGTGGTGATCGGCGATCCGCCCGGTGACGCGGCGATCGATCACGCGGGCGGCGTCGTCGACGGCGACCGGTTCCGGCTGTGCGACAACCTGCATGTGGCGCAGTGCAATTGGCTCGTCTCGACGACCGGCCACACCTCGGGGCCGATGCTGTGCGCGTCGTGCGCGCTCACCCGGACCAGGCCCAACGACGCCGACGCCGACGGGCTGGCGGCCTTCGCCGAGGCCGAGGCGGCCAAGCGCCGCCTGATCTTCGAACTGGTCGAACTCGGGCTGCCGATCGTCGGCCGCGAGGCCGACCCCGCCCATGGCCTGGCCTTCGACCTGCTCTCCAGCCGGACCGACGACGTGCTGACCGGTCACATGGACGGTGTCGTCACCCTCGATCTGGCCGAGGCGAACGACCCGCACCGCGAGCAGCTGCGGATCGAGATGGCCGAGCCGTACCGCACCCTGCTCGGCCATTTCCGGCACGAGATCGGGCACTACTACTTCACCGTGCTGGTTGCCGGAGACGAAGCGCTGCAACGGTTCCGGGAGCTTTTCGGCGACCCGTACGCCGACTACCAGGAGGCGCTGAACCGGCATTACTCCCAGGGCGCGCCGTCCGGCTGGGAGAGCGACTACGTCTCGTCCTACGCGACCATGCACGCCGCGGAGGACTGGGCCGAGACGTTCGCGCACTATCTGCACATCCGCGACACCCTCGACACCGCCGCCGCCTTCGGCTTCGCGCCTGCGGGCGCCACCCTGGATCGTCCGCAGGTCGGACGGGCGGGGTACGACAAGATCATCGAACTGTGGCTGCCGCTGGCCTGGTCGCTGAACATGGTCAACCGGTCGATGGGCCACGACGACCTCTATCCCTTCGTGCTGCCCGACCGAGTCCTGGAGAAGATGCGCTTCGTCCACGAGCTGTGCGAGCGCAGCGACTCCACCGCCGTGGTCGCGTAATTCCGGCAGTTTCACTGCGACCTGGATCACAGCTGGCTATCCTCTCTCATTGAGACGCATGAGTCTCAAACCCGGTGCGCCCGGGCCGCTCGATGAGGATTGCTATGAACTCACCCCTGGTTTCCGTCGGACTGCCGCTGGCCTTGGCCGTGATCATGTTCGGTCTGGGACTCTCGCTCACCGTCGCCGACTTCACCCGGATCGCCAAGAGCCCGCGCATCGTCGCGATCGCGCTGCTGTGCCAGGTGATCGCTTTGCCCGTGGTCGCCTTCGGGCTGGTCCTGCTGTTCGATCTGCCCGCGATCCTGGCGGTCGGGGTGATGCTGCTGGCGTCCTCGCCGGGCGGGACGACGGCCAACCTGTTCAGCCATCTGTTCCGCGGCGATGTGGCGCTGAACGTGTCGCTGACCGCGGTCAACTCGATCATCGCCGTCGCCACCGTGCCGCTGGTGACCAACTTCGCGATCGGCTACTTCGACCCGGCCGAGGGCGGCTCGCTCGGGTTGCAGTTCGGCAAGGTGGTGCAGGTGTTCGCGATCGTGCTGGTCCCGGTGGCGATCGGCATGTTGGTGCGCCGCTCCTCGGCGGCGTTCGCCGACCGGATGGACCGCCCGGTGCGGATCGGCTCGGCGGTGACCCTGCTCCTGGTGATCCTCGGGACGGTCGCCACCGAATCCGACACCCTCACCGAGTCGTTCGCGCAGGTCGGCGGCATCACCGTGCTGTTCTGCCTGATCAGCCTGACCGTCGGATACTTCCTGCCGCGCCTGCTCGGGGTGCCGGACCGGCAGGCCATCGCCTGCTCGATGGAGGTCGGCATCCACAACAGCACGATCGCGATCACCATCGCGGTGAGCGTCCTGGACAGCACCGAGATGGCGGTGCCCGCCGCGATCTACGGCATCCTGATGTTCCCGCTCGCCGCCGCGTTCGGTTACCTCATCACCCGTCGGCAGCCGAAGGCGGCGGTCGCCGCGGCGGACTGAGGCTCAGGCGTTCGCCGCGAAGCACGCCGAATCCCGGTTGCGCACGGCTGTGGGCGAAGTCGGTGGACAGCCCCGAATCACCGGACTGACCTCTTGGCCGAGGAGGCGGCATGGCGGGCGATCGAGGCGCGGCACACCATCGAAGCCGCGCGGCTGCCGTCGATCCATCGTGATCCGTTCGATCGGATCCTGGTCGCGCAGGCCCGGTGTGAGGAGCTGACGCTCGTCACCCGGGACCCGTACTGCCTGCGCTACGAGGTCGATTCGCTCCCGTGCTGACGAGCCGCTAGGCGCGCAGGCGCTCGCGGCGGAGGCGGTCAACCTCGGGGAGGTCGAGGGGGGCGAGGTCGGTGGGGGAGATGCCGAGGGCTCGGGCGATGAGGAGGTCGGCGAGTTCGGGGTTGCGGGCCAGGGCGGGGCCGTGCAGGTAGGTGCCGATGACCGAGCCCTGGACGACGCCTTCGGTGCCGTCGCCGACGCCGTTGCCGACACCGCGGGTGACCTTCGCCAGCGGGGCGGCGTCGGGGCCGAGCAGGGTGCCGCCGCGGTGGTTCTCGAAGCCGGTCAGCGGGGCGGACAGGCCGTCGAGGACGGGGGTGGTCGTCACCTCGCCGATGGCGCGGGTGTGCTGGGGCGAGGTGGTGACGTCGAACAGGCTCACGCCGTCGACCTTCTCGCCCGCCGAGGTCTCATACCAGTTGCCGAGCACCTGGATGGCGGCGCAGATCGCGAGCACGGGCGCGCCCTTGGCGGCGGCCTGCTGCAGTCCTGGGTACTTCTGCAGGTGGCGGGTGGCCAGGCGCTGGGCCGAGTCCTCGGCGCCGCCGAGGGTGTAGATGTCGAACGAGTCCGGCACGGGGTCGGCCAGGGTGATCTCGACGATCTCGGCGTCGTAGCCGCGCATGCGCAGGCGCTGGCGCAGCACCAGCGCGTTGCCGCCGTCGCCGTAGGTGCCCATCACGTCGGGCAGGACGAGGCCGATACGAATGGTCGACTCGCTCATGGGCGTGCCTCCAGGTCACGGTTGAGATCGCGGAACGCGGTGTAGTTGGCCAGCACCTCGACGTGCCCGGGCGGGCAGGAGGCGATGGCGCGCAGCGGGTCGGGGATCAGGGTGTGCTCGACCCCGGCGTAGGTCAGCCGCACGGCCAGATCGGTGGCGCGTTCGCCGGCGGCCACCACCTGCACGCCCTCGAAGTGCTCGAACCGCACGTCCCAGAGCCACGAGAGGTCCTCGCCGTCGGGCACCTGCCCGTTCACCGCGATCACCAGCCCGGCCGAGGTCGGCTCGATCATCGACAGTGCCTCCTGCCAGCCGGCCGGGTTCTTGGCCAGCAGCAGCCGCGCGTCGTGCGGACCGACGGTGACGGTGCGGTAGCGGCCCGCGATCTCGCGCACGGTGCCGGTCGCGTCGGTCGCCTTCGTCGGCTCGGCGCCCATCGCGACCGCGGCGGCGACGGCCTGCGCCGCGTTGCCGCGATTCGCGCGACCGGGCAGCGCCAGGTGCAGGGGGGCGCGGAAACCGTCGGGGCCGCACAGGTCGTCGCCCTCGAGCCACCAATCCGGCTGCGGGCGATGGAAGTCGGCGCCGGTCGAGCGCCAGTTCTCGCCCTCCCAGACGATCGGCTCGCCGCTGCGCGGACAGCTCGTCGCGTCGACCGCCCAGCCGCTGCCCGCCGACACCCACACCACGCGGGGGTGGTCGTAGGCGATGGAGGCCACGAGCACGTCGTCGCAGTTGGCGATGACGACGGTGTTCGGATGACGAGCCAGTCCGGCGCGGAGCTTGCGCTCGATCATGTTGATCTCGCCGACCCGGTCGAGCTGGTCGCGGCTCAGGTTCAGCAGCACCACGGCGGCCGGGTCGAGCGCGTCGCTGACGTGCGGCAGATGCAGCTCGTCGACCTCGATCGCGGCCAGCGGCACTCCCTGGTGCACGCTCAGCGCGGCGACGATGCCCGCGTCCATATTGGCGCCGTCGGCCTGGGTGGCGACCTGGCCGAGCGTGCCGAGCGCGGCGGTGGTCATCCTGGTGGTGGTCGACTTGCCGTTGGTGCCGGTGATCAACACCGTCCGCCTGCCGCGACCGAGCTGGGTCATGATCGTCGGATCGATCTTCAGCGCGATCAGGCCGCCGATCATCGAACCCTTGCCGCGGCCCGCCTTCTGCGAAGCCCACGACGCTGCCGCCGCCGCTCGCAAAGCCAGGCGCCCACGCACCGAGATGTCTGCCACGCCGCGAGTCTATGTGCGCGCGGTCGCGGGCCGCGTGCGGGAGCGGTGTGAGCTACGTCAGCCCATCCGCGCCGGTGGCGTGAGCCGGATGATCGAGCGGGGGTCAGCTCATTCGCGCCGGTGGCGTGAGCCGGATGATCGAGCGGGGG